>JBPCRH010000385.1:0-2982 GCA_050997075.1 Chthoniobacterales bacterium | reverse complement strand
GCTTTTGCATCCTCCATCTCGTGAGGCGAAAGCGGAACGCCGGCGCGCAACGCGAACTTTTCCAGCCAAGCCAAGCAGACCGTGGCGAGCGGCAGGAGGAGATCCAAGCCGACAAGAGAGACTGTTCGTTTCATCGCGGGGACCAAGCTCGCTCAGGTTGGGGCTTGCCGCGCTCTCGGGAATGAATCATTGATCCCTCATGGCTGAAGCGAAACGCGCACTCATCACCGGGATCACCGGTCAGGACGGCTCTTATCTGGCGGAACTCTTGCTCGAGAACGGCTACGCCGTGCATGGAGTCGTTCGACGCACGAGTAACCTGCACCGTTCGCGCATCGAGCATCTGCGCGCGGATGAGTCGCTCTATGGGAGCCGGCTCTTTTTGCATTACGGCGATCTCTCCGACGGCACGACCCTGCGGCGGATCTTCGCCCAGGTGCGGCCGGATGAAGTTTATCACCTCGCGGGTCAGAGCCAGGTCGGCCTGAGTTTTGAAATTCCGGAATCGACTTCCGAGGAGGTGGCGATGGCGACTTTGCGGCTGCTTGAGATCTCGCGCGACCAGGCGCATCCGGTGCGCTTTTATCACGCTTCGAGCTCGGAAATATTCGGCTCGGCCACGGAGTCGCCGCAGACGGAAGAGACGCCGTTCCGGCCGGCCAATCCCTACGGTTGTGCGAAGGCTTTTGCGACGCAGTTGGCGCGGGTCTACCGGCAGTCCTATGGGCTCTTTGTTTGCAACGGCATTCTCTACAACCACGAGTCGCCGCGCCGGGGCGAGAATTTCGTGACTCAAAAGATCGCGCGCGCGGTCGCGCGGATCAGCCGCGGGGAGGAGAGCGAACTCGTGCTCGGCAACACGTCGGCGCGGCGCGACTGGGGCCACGCACGCGATTACGTCGAAGCGATGTGGCTCATGCTCCAGCACAGCGAGCCGGACGACTACGTGGTCGCAACCGGACAGACGCACACGGTGCAGGAGTTGATCGAGGCCGCCTTCGCGGTGGTCGATCTGCCCTGGGAGAAATATGTGAAACACGATGCCGCGCTGGAGCGGCCTAACGAACCCGGGCGGTTGGTCGGTTCGCGCGAAAAAATCGAGCGCACGCTGGGCTGGAAACCGCGCACGACCTTTCAGGATTTAGTGCGCGAAATGGTCGAGGCGGAGCTGGCGGTCCGCCCCGGCAGTGGCGACTAACGAGAAATCGGCGTCCATCCGCGCCGGGTGCTCTTCTTGCGCTTTAGGGCACTCGTCCTAGCTTCAGGGCGTGAAAAAAATCGAGGCGATCATCAAACCGTTTCGAATGGAAGCCGTGAAAGAGGCCCTCGCTGAGATCGGCGTGGAGGGCATGACCCTGACCGAGGTTCGTGGATTCGGTCGCCAAAAAGGGCACACCGAGATTTATCGCGGGAGCGAATACACGGTCGATTTTCTCCCGAAGGTGAAACTGGAGATCGTCCTCACCGAAGACCGGACGCAGCGCGCGGTCGAGGTCATCACCCGGGTCGCGCGCACTGGGAAGATCGGCGACGGCAAGGTCTTCGTCTCCGACGTCGAGCAGGTCGTTCGCATTCGCACGGATGAGCGCGGGGCCGAAGCGGTCTAGCGCGAACCGCTCTCCTATTCGTCAGGCAATTTATGCATGATTACCTGCTCTCCATCCTGCTTGGGCTAATCGAGGGCCTGACGGAATTTCTCCCGGTCAGCTCGACCGCTCATCTCCGCATCGCGGAGGCGCTCCTCGGGGTCGATCTCCAGAGCGGCTATTGGAAGATGTACAGCATCGTCATCCAACTCGGCGCCATCCTCGCGCTGACCGCATTTTTCTGGCGTCGGATCCTGAAATTCCTCGCCACCTTTCCGCGCGGCGAAAGCGGCGAGCGCAACTTCCTCACCCATCCGCTCAGTCTCGTCCTGCTCGCGTTTGTGGTGACCGCGGTTCCGGCGTTTCTGCTCAGCAAATTGATCGGCAAAAACCTCGAGAACCTTTACGTCATGGCCGGGGCGCTGCTCGTCGGCGGCATCATCATGTGGGTGGTCGATGCTGTTTTCGTGCGGCCGCGGATTGAGCGGATGGCGCAGACTTCGCTCCCGATCGCGCTCTGGATCGGCGCCGTCCAGACGCTCTCGGCGATTTTCCCCGGGACTTCGCGCTCCATGTGCACGATCGCCGCCGGACAGGTCGCCGGGATGTCGCGCGAGGCCGCGCTCGAGTTCTCCTTTTTTCTCTCGATCCCGACGATGTTCGCCGCGACCGGCTACGACTTGCTGAAGACGCTCAAGCCGCACCCCGCGACCGACGGGATCGCACCGCTGGTGATGACGTCGCATCTCTGGGTGGTGCTCGCGATCGGGTTCGTGGTGGCCTTTGTCTTCGCGCTGGGGGTGGTGGCGTGGTTTCTGCGCTGGGTGCGGCGGCATGGCTTCGCGCCGTTTGCGATTTACCGCATCGTGCTCGGGTTGGCGCTGCTCGCCGCGCTCTGGAGTCACGCCCTGTAGACGTCTCGCGCTGCGAAACGCGAGACGGGCGCGGGTTTGCCTAACGATTTCTATACCCGCGCTTCGCAGAGCGAAGCGTCTACAATTTGGCTTCGCCGAGCGAAGCGGCTACAGGTCTCGCTTCGCTCGGAGCTCTGCGCTACAATCCAACCATCGTGCCCGACGAAATGATGTTACCCGACCTCCAGAGCAGCGTGCTCTGCGAAGATGTGCGCTGCGAGTTCAACGGGATGCAGACGCTCGTCGGCGTGCTCAACATCATTCCGACGCCGAAACTTCCGGTGAATTACCTGCGGCTCTGCATCTGGACGCGCTGGTGCAGCGGGGCGGGGCAATTCCGGCAGCGCTCGAAAATTATCGGCCCGGACGACTCGCAAATCATGGCGCAGGCAGAGGGGGATTTCGTGCTCAAGGAGAGGGAAGGCCACGCCACTAACGTGCATTATTTCGGCGGGGTGCAGTTCCAGCAGTTCGGCCTGCAC
>JBPCRH010000235.1:0-2503 GCA_050997075.1 Chthoniobacterales bacterium | reverse complement strand
CAGTTGATCACGCTGCCGGTGGAGTTCGATGCGTCGAAACGCGCAAAGATCATTCTTGGGCAAATGGGCATCATCCAGGACGGTGGCGAGGCCGTGGGCGTGAATCGCGTGCTCGATGCCGCTGCCTTGACCTACGTCGCGGCCTTTGTCGCCTCGCTGGGCAACTTGATTTACCTCTTGATGGTTTCGCGCGGCCGCGAGTAAGCGCGAATCCATCGAGTGACTGTCCACTCCCACGGCAGCATCAGGCGGGAGCCCGGTGCTGCCGTTTTTCTTTGCGCCAAAGTTCCATTCCAATGGGCGGAGAAACTTGCTAGCAAGTGCTACCCCGATGGAAGAGGCATCCCCGCGCAGTGTAGATGCGGAGTTGGTCGCGCGCACACAAGCGGGTGACGCGGCGGCGTTTGATGAACTGGTGGTGAAATACAGCCCGCGCCTCTACGGCCTCGTCTACAACATGACCTCGAACCACGAGGACACGAACGACATGCTCCAGGATGTCTTCGCGAAGGCCTATCGCGCGATCAAAGGTTTCCGCGGCAAGTCGTCTTTCTACACCTGGATTCACACGATCGCGGTGAACATGACGCTGAACTTCCTGAAGAAGCGCGGCCGGCGTTATCACCTGAGCCTCGACGATGTCGACGCGAGCATTCAGAACGACAAGGAATTCATCGAGCTCACCTCCACGAGCAGCCCGGTGCGCGAGGCCGACCTCGGCGAGCTCCAGCGAAGATTGAACGAGGCCATGATGAAGCTGTCTGAAGAACACAGAGCAGTCGTCAGCATGTTTCATATTCAGGGGATGCCCCACGCTGAGATCAGTAAAATCCTCGGCGTCTCTGAAGGGACGGTGCGTTCGCGGTTGTTTTACGCGAACCGGCAACTGCAAAATTATCTGGACGAATTCCGCAAGAACCCCGTTGGTTAACGACTCACTGCTGCATGGACCACATCGACGACAACGAACTCAGTAACGAAATCGGGCAACTGCTCCGCTTAAAGAAGTTCGAACAACCGCCTCCCGCCTACTTCGAAGATTTCCTCCACGAGTTCCATCGCCGCCAGCGCGACGAGCTTCTCCGCGAGCCGATTTGGAGCGTCGTCTGGCAGCGCCTCTCGCGCTCCTTCTTCCAGCTCAACATTCCGTCGCTCACCAGCTATCCCGCCGCCGTCGCCGCGCTGCTCGTCTGCGCCGCCGTCGTCTCCTTCAAGGTCTCGCAGATGTCGCCGGAAACGGGCGGGGATATTTCGGCCCCGGTGGCAGTCATGCCCTCTGCGCCGGTCGATCAGTTTACTTTAAGTTCGCCAGTCACCTTCGCGACGCGCAGCCTCGGGCCGGATCTCTCCCGTCAGATTGTTGAAAGCTCCTCCACTCACCGTGCGCAAACGCCCCCGCGTTATGTGCTCGATCGGCTGCCCGTGAGTTATGAGCCGTCTTTCAATTTTTAGTCGGCGCACCCGCACGGCTTTTGGGATTGCGCTTTTCAGCCTAACGACGGCGGCGCTGCTCCAGGCGCAGGACGACACCGCCGGCGCGATCAGCCGCGAAGTAAAGGCGCTCTTCGAGCGTTGCGGCAAGGCGGTGGTGAAAATTCACGCGGTCGACGAGCACAGCGAGCTCTCCGGCACCGGCTTCTTCATCGATCCCACCGGCACGATCTACACTTCCTATTCCGTGGGCGGCGATGCGGATAATTTTACGGTTCAGTTCGAGGGAAGAAAATATCACGCCACGCAGCTGATGGCGGATTTGCGCAGCGGCATCGCCCTCCTCAAGGTCGACGCCGCGACGCCGTTTCTGCCCATCGGGAAATCGGCTGAGCTCGGGCTCGCCACGCCCGTGGTCGCGATCGGTTATCCGCTCGATCTCCCGCAGTCGCCCAGCTTCGGCATGGTCGCGGGCTTCGATCGCAAATATCTCGGCCGCTATTTTTCGACCACGCATCTGCGCGTCAACCTCCCAACGCAGCGCGGTGAAGCCGGCGCGCCGCTTCTCAATTTCAAAGGCGAAGTCGTCGGCATTCTCATCAGCAGCGTCGATAGCGGCTCGGCCTGCTACGCCCTGCCGATCGATGCCGCGGAGAAAATCCGCCGCGATTACGTGCGCTTCGGCACCGCCCGCCACGGCTGGATCGGGATCGACGTGCAGGTCGCGGATAAAACCGTCGAAGGCTCCGACGCGCGGATGACGCAGATCCGCAAAAACACCCCGGCGGCCGGCTCTGGCCTCGAGACGGGCGACATTCTCCTCCAGGTCGGCAACGTCCCGGTGCATCAACCCGAGGACGTGATCGACGCATCATTTTTCATCAGCGCGGGCGACTCCGTGCCGATCACGGTCATGCGCGGCGATCAGAAAATGACCTTCACCGTCCAAGCCGGCTCGAGCACGCCCGAAGGCATGGCGCTGGGTCCGACGCAGAAAACGGTGGTCCCGCTGCGGCTCGATTCCACCGCGACCGGCACGCCGTAGCAGTTGTGGACGTTTCGCTCTGCGAAA
>JBPCRH010000379.1:0-2849 GCA_050997075.1 Chthoniobacterales bacterium | reverse complement strand
CCTTTTGCCACGCTCTCTCCCGCAGTATCAATTTTTCCACCCGCCGCGCGGTCACCTTTCTCTCGTGAAGTTTTTCCACCTCATCGTGCTCGCCGCGCTCGGCGCCGCTGGTCCGATTGCGAGCGAGGCGCAAATCCCCGTCCGTCGCTCCGGGCCGCCCCCGCGCCGGGCCGCGGATCTCATTCATCGCCAGGAGCCGATCAACGTCTCGCCTCGCCTGCTCGCGCGGCTCACGCCGACCAACGCCCGCGTCCGCGTCTCGCTCTCGAAGCAACGCGCCTATCTCATGCTCGGGGACGAAATCGTGGTCGACACGCCGATTTCCTCCGGGAAACGCTCCCGTCCCACTCCTGCCGGCAGCTACCACATTCTCGAGAAGGACAAAGGGCATCACTCCAGCGTTTACGGAGATTTTCGCGACAGCGCCGGACGCATCGTGAGGCGCGGGGTGAGCATGCGAATCGATTCCGCGCCGAGCGGGACCCATTTCGTCGGCGCGGAGATGACCTTTTTCATGCGCCTGACCGATGACGGCGTCGGGATGCATATCGGTTTTCTGCCCGGCTACGCCGCGTCCCACGGCTGCATCCGCATGCCGTCGGTCGCCGCGGAGATGTTCTTCAACCACGTTAAAGTCGGCACGCCGGTGGTCGTGACAGAATAGGCCTGGTTAGGAAATCGACGCCGCTACCGCGCTTCGCAGAACGAAGCGTCTACAGCGGAAGCGGCGGCTTCAGCGTCGCGCCGATCGAACGCTTTCAGCGCCTGTAGACGCCTGCCTCTGGAAGTCGCGAGTTTCCGCGTCAGTTGGAAGCCAGACGGCCGCGCAGGAGATTGAGCGCATTTTGCGCGGCGAGCTGTTTAAAGGTCTCGCGATCGGTCGGGAAAAACAGAGACCGCACGAGTGATTCGCCGCCGCCGGCGAGCGCGAGATAGGCCGTGCCTACGGGCTTTGCGGCGCTGCCGCCGCCTGGTCCGGCGACGCCGGTCGTGGCCAAGGCGTAGGTAGCGCCGGACTTCTCCCGCGCGCCTTCCGCCATCGCCCGCGCCACCGCTTCACTGACCGCGCCGTTTTGCGCGATCGCTTCGGCGGGCACGCCGAGCGTCGCGATCTTCGCTTCGTTTGCATAGGTGATGTAACCGACGAGGAAAACTTCCGAGGCGCCGGGCACATTCGTTAGCCGATGGGCCAGGAAACCGCCGGTGCACGACTCCGCAACCGCGAGCGTCTCCTTTCGCGCGGCTAGTTGCCTAACGATCACCGCCTCGAGGTTTTCGCTGCTCGTGGAGAAAATGGAGGCGGCTAGTTTTCCCCGCACGATCGCATCCGCGAGCACGAGCACTTCCGGCGAAGCGATCACGCGCAGGTCGACTTCGCCCATCCGCGCGCAGTAGCCGAGCTCGAGCCCGGGCAAGGCGAGCAGCTCCGCGCCGACCGCTTCCTCGACGTAGGATTCCCCCATCCCGACGATCCGATAGCCGCGATAGGCGAACGGTCTATCGGGCAGCACGATCCGCTGCAGAATCGGGACAACCGAAGCACTAAACATCGGCTGGAGTTCGCGCGGCGGACCGGGGAGGAGAAAGAGGTGCGGCGATTTCCCTGCGCTCATCTCGCGCGCCGCGAGGTAGAGCCCGGGGGCGGTCCCGTTGTCGTTAGGCAAAACTCCCGCGCCCTGCGGGACCATCGCCTGGCGCAAAATCCGATCGGTCAGCCGAATCCCGCGCCGCTCCAGGCGCCGGGTGATCGTGCTCCCGAGTTCCGCATCGAACACGAGCTCGAGCCCGAGCATTTCCGCGACGATCTCGCGCGTCACGTCGTCGGTCGTCGGCCCGAGGCCGCCGGTAACGAAGATGATTTCCGCGCTCGCGAAGTTCTCCTCCAGAGCCTCGCGGATCGGCACCCCGTCCGGCACCGTGATCTGCCGGTCGACCCGCAACCCGTGCCCGAAAATCTCCCGGGCGATGAAGGTGAGATGAGTGTTTAGGACATCACCGAGAAGAAGCTCGGTGCCGGTATTGATGACGACGACGCGCACCGGGAACCCTTCGCGCAAGCGCGCGCCGCGCGCCAGCGGACGGCCCGATCGCGCGCGCGGGGTCTGAATGCGGTCACGCCGCCGCTGGCTGCGCTTTCGTTAGGCAAACCGGCGAAACGTTGATGATCTACTCCGTTTGGCCATTGCAATGCGTGACCTCCTCCTGACGGCGGCCGTCCTTGGCACACTCGTCCTCGTCCTGGAGGAGCGAAAGTAAAGCGCGCGGTTCGGGTAGCGCACACGTCCCGTGGGCTGGTCGCGGTGTGCCACCGCGACGAACTTTCCTACGCCGCCGCCACTCCCTGACGATCACGCCGTTTGAAAAGTTCGTCGCCGCGAAACGCGTCGACCAGCCTGCGGAACGCAGGCGCTACCCGGAGGGGAAATTCGGCATGCGCCGAAGGCGCAAAGCGGCGCGCCAGGCTCAACGACCTCCCTGCCTTACGATTACGCCGCGTCCTTGTCCTGCTTCTTGCGAATGAGTGGCGCCTTTTTCCCGTCGACCACCGCGCGGTTGATCGTGACCTCGGCGATGTCTTCGCGGCTCGGCACTTCATACATGATGTCGAGCATGATCCGCTCGAGCATCGAGCGCAGCGCTCGCGCGCCGGTGCCCTTCGTGACCGCCTGCGCGGCAAGAGCTTTTAACGCGTCCTTCGTCACGGTCAGGCGCACGCCTTCCATCGCGAAGAGCTTCGTGTACTGCTTGATCATCGCGTTCTTCGTGTCGGTCAGGATCTGCACCATCTCTTCCTCGGTGAGCGCGTCGAGCGCGCTCAGGACCGGGAGACGACCGATGAATTCCGGGAT
>JBPCRH010000165.1:0-4177 GCA_050997075.1 Chthoniobacterales bacterium | reverse complement strand
TCGCTGGTCTGCTCGAGCCGACCGAAGGCACGATTTTGTTCGATAACGTCGACCTGAAAACGCTCAACTACCGCGCCGTACGCCGCCACATCGGGATGGTCTTGCAGGAGAATCACATCTTCAACGAATCGATCGCGCGGAACATCGCTTTTGGCGACGCCGAGCCCGATCTCGACCGCGTCCTCGTCGCCGCGCAGGCAGCCGCGGCGCACGATTTCATCATGCGGCTGCCGTTGGGTTACGAGACGAAGATCGGTGAATCCGGGCTTTCCCTCTCGGGCGGACAAAAGCAGCGCGTCGCGATCGCGCGCGCGATTTACAACAACCCGCCCGTGCTCATTTTCGATGAGGCGACGAGCGCGCTCGACACGGAATCCGAGCGCGCCATTCAGGATAATCTCGGCCGCCTCACCGCCGGGCGGACGACGATCGTGATCGCGCATCGCCTGAGCACAATCCGCGAAGCCGACGCCATCGTGGTCCTCGAAAAAGGCGCCGTCGCCGAGGTCGGAAATCACGACCAGCTGATGGCGCAGCGCGGACTTTATTTCTACCTCAGCAGCCAGCAGCTCGGAATTTAAGTGCGCTCACATGCTTCCTAAAAGCCTTACCACCACGAGTTGTCATCCTGAGCGGATCCCGCGGAAGCGGGAGGAGTCGAAGGATCCCGTCGAGTTTCCGGGAAGCCTGAATGCGAGCGCGAGCTTCCCGCAAGATCCGCGGGATCCCTCGACTGCGCCTCCGGCTCCGCTCGGGATGACAACGCAATTAACCGTGCCCGCCTAACGATGCCGACCGAAGTCATCCAACCCGGTCCGACAGAAGGCGCCTCGGAGATGCTCCCACAGAATCCGCCGCCCTGGTTCATCCGCGCGAGCGCTTGGCTCCTCATCTCCATGTTCCTCGTCGCCCTCCTCGTCGCGATCGTGGTGAAGCTGCCGGAGACGGTGAGCTGTCCCTTCATCCTCGTCCCGGCCGCCGGGGCCGATCCGATTCAATCTCCGCGCCTCGCCGTGGTCACCAAAGTAGCCGCGACCGAGGGACAGCAGGTGAAGCGCGGCGACGTTCTTTTCCTCCTGCGCTCGGATGAAATCCGCGGCTGGGGCACGGACCTGCGCACTTTGCAGGAGGACATCCGCATCCGCGAGGAAGGCTTGAAAAAAAGCGAGATCGCCTACTCCGCGCAGAGCAAAATCAAGGACGCGGAAATTTCCCAGGCCGAAAGCGAAGTGACCTTCCGGGAAAAATACGCGACCACCAGCGGCAACCTGGTGTCGCGGATGGAAGGTTTGGCGAAAAACGGAAGCATCTCCGAGATCGAGATGATGAAGAATCGGCTCGAGGCCTCGGAAGCGGAGAAAGATCTCAGCGTGGCTCAACGCACCGTCCAGCAAGTCCAACTGGAGCGCCAGCAAATGGAGACCGAGCACGCGCGCACCCAGATGGAGAACAAATCGGAGATCGAGAAGTTCAAGATGCGCCTCAGCGCGCTTCAGGGCGATCTCGAGAACTCGCACGAAAACCTCCTCGCGGTCCGGGCGCCCTACGACGGCGTGATTATTTCACTCGCGCAAAGCGGCGTCGGCAGCGTGGTGCAAAATGGCCAGGAGCTCTGCCAGATGGCCGCGAGCGGGACGAAGCCGATCGTGCGCCTGACTTTGGGTGAGGCCGGGCTCCCGAAGCTCGTCACCGCGCAGACTGTGCGCCTCTTTTTCGACGCTTTTCCCTATCAGCGGTACGGCGTCGTCGAGGCCAGACTCGATTGGGTGAGCCCCGCCGCCGTCACCTCAGCGGAAGGCCCACACTTCATCGGCTTGGCTTCTCTCGCACCGGCAAAGAAAGGCCGCCGTCCTCTCGCGCTCCGCGTCGGTATGGCCGGCGAAGCGCGCATCGTTACCGGCCAGCGCACGTTAATCGAATACGCTTTCGAGCCGATTCGCCAACTGCGCGAAAATACCCGCGACTGACCGGGATGTTGCGGCCGCTCTCCAAACTTAAGATCGAGGACATCGCGACCTCGAACCCGGCGATGGCGCGCTGCCTGCGTCTCGCCCAACTAGCCGCGACTTCCGACGTCCCGGTGGTCTTGTTAGGCGAGACCGGCACGGGCAAAACCCTCCTCGCCCACGCCGTCCATAATTCCTCGAGCCGGGCGGAGCGGCCTTTCGTGGCTTTTAATGCTTCGGCCATGAGCGACACGCTCATCGAGAGCCAGCTCTTCGGGCACGAGCGCGGCGCCTTCACCGGCGCGCAGACGACGGTGAAGGGGAAATTCGAGCTCGCCTCGCAAGGCACGCTCTTCCTCGATGAGATCGCCGACATGAGCCCTCTCGCCCAGGTGAAAATCCTTCGCGTGCTCGAGTACGGCGAGTTCGAGCGGCTCGGCTCCGAGCAGATGCTCACCTGCGACGTGCGCATCCTCTGCGCGACGAACGTTTCCCTCCGCGAACGGGTGCGGCAGGGCAAATTTCGCGAGGATCTCTACCACCGGCTGAACGGCCTCACCCTCCTCATTCCACCCCTCCGCGATCGCCACGAGGAATTGCCCGCGTTGATCGCCGCCGAGCTGAAAGCTTCCGCCCGGCGCGAAGGGAAAAAGATCACCGCCATTCATCCCGAGGCGATGGACAAAATGCTCGCCTACGCCTGGCCGGGAAACCTGCGCGAGCTCAGCCACACGGCGCGGACGATGACACTTTTCTGCGACGGGCGCGTGATTCTGCCCGAGCACGTGGTCTTTTCGCCCGACTTGAAAACGAGCGGCCTGGAGGAAAGCGCGCCCTTATCTGCCACGGCGCCGGAAACCGAACCGGTCTCCGCGCCGCCCGACGACCTGACCTTGGCCGGCACCGGGGCGCGACACGTCACCCGGGTCTATGAACAGAGTGGCCGCAACCAGCGCCGGACCGCGCGAATGCTGAGGATTTCGCGGGCCACGCTCGCGCGCCATCTACAGAAACTTGTGCAGAAATAGGCCACGCTATGGATATATTATTAGGCCAGATTGTTTCGTTCCGAGACTGGGACGTTATCCACAAAATCACCTTTCCCGCAGAAATTTAAGAAGAATCGTAAATTGTGTAAAACCTTGATCAGGAGAAAGATAAAAATGAATAAGAGCTTTCAAAAAACACTATATGCTTCTCTAAAAACCCCTTGGGCACGGATCATGATAAAGGGAGATCGAACGTGAGCACGCCGAAGAACAACAAAGCGGCCTCGGCCGGGGAATCTGAGATTCCCAAGCCGAAACGCAGTAAAGATAAATTGCTCCGGCTCGATGACCTCATTCCTAAAAAGAATGTCTCGGGTGGCCGGCAATTACTCTTCGGCGCGACTGACATCAACCAAACAAAACACAACAGAAAAAGGAGTTAGTTATTATGGCTACTGATAAGAAAAAAGAAGTGAAGATGAAAGACCTCAAGCCCGCCAAAGACGCCAAAGGTGGCGCCGCTCGGCATAGCAACAGCCGGGGCGTGAGCGTGAATCGCGGTGGACAGTTGAACCAGGGCGGCAAACTCAACCAAAACAAAGGCGGCCTCCTGAGCTAAAGAGCTCTCGCGAGTAGCCGATCTGCGGTCCAATCCCGCGCGGCTATTCACCCTCCCAGGACCCGCGGCTCAAACAACGAACCCGCGGGAAATGGATCGAGCCGGTCCAGAAAGGCCGGCTCTTTTTCTTCCTGAGCTAAGAGGGCACCTACACCAGTGGGTCATTCCGAGCGGAGCGCAGCGCAGTCGAGGAATCCCGTGGAGTAATCTAGATCCGCCCCGAGATCCCCCGGCTCCGCGGCCCTGCGCAAATAGCAATCGCGTCCTCCCACACCCAGCACGCACGCCCCGCGTGTTTCGGGCTCCGCTCGGAGTGACCGACTCTCAGAAGCCGGCCGGGTGCCGCGTCTGGAAACCGCGTGGCGGACGGTTCGTCGACTGCCAGCGCGGCGCTTCGCGATCGCTTCGACTATTCCAAGCCGTCGTGTCCAGGCGCAGGCCGGCGATGATGGCGTAGGCGTGACCGTTCCGCGCGTAAACCGTGATCCATTTTCCCTGACCGTGATCGCCAAAGCGCTTAAGCTCGCTCGAGCTCAGCGGCGTGCGCAGCAACCCGGCGGCCGCGAGCGCGAAAGAGGCGGTGCCGGAGCAGTCATAACCACGATCGACAAATGAAGCGTGGC
>JBPCRH010000160.1:0-4792 GCA_050997075.1 Chthoniobacterales bacterium | reverse complement strand
CTTCGGTCGGCCAAAAGGGAAACCGGTCGAGAAATATTCGCTCCGGCCGGTCGGCATGGCGCTGCACAACCTGATCGATCACCCGGTGGCGTTCAGTCACGACTGCATCGGCGCAGATACGGAGGCGATCGTAAATGACATGAAAGACGGCGACGTCCCGCTGCTCGAAAACGTCCGCTTTTACGCCCGCGAGGAAGCAAACGACCCGATGTTTGCCGAGTCGCTCGCCAAGCTCGGCGACGGGATTTATGTGAACGACGCCTTCGGCGCGGCGCATCGCGCGCATGCTTCGACCGCGGGCATCACCAAGTTCGTGAAGCAGGCCGCGATGGGTTTCCTGATGGAGAAGGAACTAAAATATCTTCACGAAGAACTGGCCCAGCCGGCGAAGCCGTTCCTCGTCATCATGGGCGGCGGGAAAGTGTCGGATAAGATCGGTGTGATCAAAGCGCTTCTGGAAAAAGCGGACACGTTTCTGATCTGCGGGGCGATGGCGAATACATTTTTTAAGGCGGAGAACATCCCCGTCGGCGCAAGTCGGGTGGAAGCCGACAAGCTCGACCTCGCGCGCGAGCTCCTCGATCTCGCTAGGCAAAAAGGGGTGAAATTCATTCTGCCGGTCGACGCGCTCGAGACGGATGAAATCAAACCGGGCGCGAACACGCACATGACCGGGCGGCTTTCGCCTAACGACGGCGTGCGCGAGGGCTGGCAGGCGGTCGATCTCGGGCCGGAGTCGATCAAACTTTTCGAGGCGGAAATCGCGCGGGCGAAAACGATTTTGTGGAATGGGCCGCCCGGGATTTTCGAGATTCCCGATTTCGCCGCGGGCACGACCGCGGTCGCCGCGGCGATGGCGAAATCTGAGGCCGTCACCATCATTGGCGGTGGGGATTCCGTGACCGCGGTGAAGCAGGCCGGGCTTGCGGAGAAGATGACTTTTATTTCCACCGGTGGCGGGGCTTCGCTCGAGTTGATCGAAGGCAAGGAGCTGCCCGGGGTGGCGGAGCTCTCCGAGAAGAATTAGACAGGATTAACAAGATTAACAGGATGGAAGAATCGCTCTCCCCGCCCCTCCTCAAATCCTGTCCATCCTGTGAATCCTGTCCAAGACCCATGCGTGAAAAAATCATCGCCGCTCCCCGGCGGCGCGGCCTTGAGCGAGAACTGGGAGCCGCCCGCCGTCGTCATCCCGAGCGGAGCGCAGCGGAGTCGAGGGATCCCGTGGAACTGCCGGGAAGCTCCCAGCGCGCAGTTTTCTGGCTCTCGGAGCTTTCCAGCAATGCGACGGGATCCTTCGACTCCGTCCCGCTTCGCTGCTCTCCGCTCAGGATGACAGGGTTCTCCGCGTTTACGCAGCGCGTCGCGGCTGCCCGGCGTGGCCGGTTTGAGCGAGAAAAAGTAGACTGGATTTACAGGATTAACGGGATGGAATCATTATTCCTCTCTCCCCCAAAATCCTGTTCATCCTGTTAATCCTGTCCAAAAATCATGCGCAAAAAAATCATCGCGGCGAACTGGAAAATGCACATGACCGAGAGCGAGGCGGAGGCGTTTATCACGACTTTTCTGCGCGAAATCGGCGACTTCGACGCGGCGGAAATTGTGATCGTGCCGCCGTTCACCGCGATCTCGAAAGTGTCGCAACTGCTCACGCAGGCGCAGAACATCAAGGTCGGCGCGCAGAACATGCATTGGGAGCGGAGCGGCGCTTTCACTGGCGAGATCAGCCCGGCAATGTTGCGGGAACTTTTCGTGCGCTACGTCGTGCTCGGGCACAGCGAACGCCGCGCGATGTTTGGCGAGACGAATGAGATCGTGAACCGCAAAGTGCACGCGGCCTACGAGGAACTTTTGCGCCCGATCGTTTGCATCGGCGAGACTCTCGGGGAGCGCGAAGCCGGGAACGTCGAGAAGGTGCTCGCGACCCAGCTCTACGGCAGCCTCGCCAAGGTGAGCGCGAAGGAATTGCTCGAGACCGTGGTCGCTTACGAACCGGTCTGGGCGATCGGCACCGGGAAAACGGCGAGCGCCGAACAGGCGCAGGAAGCGCACGCGTTCATCCGTAAAATGCTCGCGGATTTATCCGACGCCGCGACCGCCGACAAAGTCCGGATCCAATACGGCGGCAGCGTGAAGCCGGACAATGCGCACGAGCTGATGTCGCAGCCCGACATCGACGGTGCGCTCGTCGGTGGCGCCAGCCTCGACCCGCGCAGTTTCGCGCAGATCGCGCAAGCCGCGGCGCCGGAGCTGTAGCCGGGGGTCCCGAGGCCGGCCGTAGCAGGGGGACTGCCACGAGAAGGTTTTAAAAGTGCGCTGTCTTAGCGCGTCGGGGAATCCGCCAGGGACAGCGGACCGGCGTCTTAAAACCAGTCATCCCGAGCGAAGCGCAGCGGAGTCGAGGGATCCCGTGGGGTTTCCTAGAAGCTCCGCATGCGGTCTCTGTCGGTGCGGCGCGAGAGTTTCCCAGAGCTTTGATCGCTCGCTACCCAGCAGCGCCACGGGATCCCTCGACTCCGCCCCGCCTCCGCGGGGCTCCGCTCGGGATGACCGGCGTGCGACCGGGAGCCCTCGCCCCCGGCCACGACACACAAGCGTTTTAGTTCGCGGGCAACGCGTAGACTTCCACCAGCGCCGTACCGGTCGCGGTGCCCGCGCCGCGCACGATCGCGGTGTAATTGCCAGCCGCGAGCGTTTGCACAACCGCCGATTCCTTCAGATCAGTCGGCGCCACCATGCTGGCCTGGATCTCCGCCTTATGGGGGCTGTCCATCCAATCGTTGTTGGCATCGATCACCACGCCCTGAGCGTTCACGAGCGAGAGCGTCGGGTCGGAGAGCGGATTGGAAATGCCGGCGCCCGCGAGGCTCGGCCCGACCGCGCGCACGAGCACGCGCTGGCTGCCGTTCCCGAGAACGATGAAGCCACCGATCATGACGTTGTTGCCGGTCTGCACATTGCCGCGGGTGGAGATGTTGAGAATAGCCGAGCCCGGGCCGCTATCGAGATCGTACACCTCGACGAGGCCGTTGCCGCCCGCGCCACGAATGACCGCGGTGTAGCCCGAGCCGTTGCTCGTCGCCGGCAGGGTCATCAGGATCACGGACTCTTTCGCCTTCGTCGGCGCGAGCCCGGCATCGATGATTTCCTGTTCGTTAGGCGCGTCCTGCCAGTTGTCGTTCGTGGCGAGGAGCGCGCCGCTGCCCGCGTGCAGCTCGAGCGTCGGGTCGGCGAGGACGTTAGCCACGCCCCGGCTGGTGAGACCCGGCCCGAGCGCGCGAATCGCGACGCGTTTCGGCGCGTCGCCGAGAATGATAAAACCACCGATGAGAGCGTCGTCGTTCTGCCCGACAACAACGCGCGTGGAGAGATTCGCGAGGCGCGCCGGGTAGTCGATCATCGTGACCTGAAAAGTCTGCGCGATGGAGGCGCCGTCGACGTCCGTCGCGGTGACGGTGATCGTCGCGAACCCAGGCGCCTTCGGCGCGACCAGGAGGTGCGTGCCGCTAATGCTGACGGAAGCCAGCGCGGGGTTATTGCTGACCGCGGTAAAGGTGAGCGGCGCGGTGCGCGTGATCCTCGGGATGGCGACCGAGTTGGCCGGGCTCGCGGGCGTGCCGGCATCGAAGTCCGCCTGGGTGTAATTGCGCAGCGGCACGGTGTCGAAGGTCGCGCCAAAATTAAACTTCGGGAGCGCGGCGATCGCGTCGACTACCGTCATGCCATTGCCGAGGACCTTGCCGAAGACGGTGAAGCCGCCGTTCTGCGCGTCGAGAGTGGCGCTGTTATCGGCGAGGTTGATGAACCACTGGCTGGTCGCGGAATCGGCCGCGTTACTGAGCTTGGCCATCGCGAGGGTGCCGCGGAGGTTGGAAAGGCCGGGCTCATTCTTAACCGGCGCGAAAGCCGTCACTGCGGTCGGGCGCAGGATGGCGGCATCACCCGGGCTTGAGGTGGCGAGGAAGCCGCCGGTCTGGACGACAAAATCCGTCACGGAACGATGGAAGAAAATCGGCGCGGGCGCCAAGGTCGTCGGATCGGTGATCGAGTAGCGGCCGCTGTCCACGTAGTTGAGAAAGTTCGCGACCGTGAGCGGCGTCGCCTGCTTGTAGAGCGCGACGTTGACCGTCCCGAGGTCGGTCGCGAGGCGGACGCCGGAGGTGTCGGGATCGGTAAAAAAATTCGCCAGCTCGATCACGTCCGCGGGCGCGCCGGCGAAGAGCGTGGCATCAGCGATATTGGCGGTGACCTGCGGCGGAACATTGGCGGCGCCGACACCCCAAGGGAGCGCGAGGAGAGAGAGGCAGGCGAGGGCAGCAGGGCGGACGGACAGGATCATAAGGCGCAAAGAATCGCGCGAAAATGGAGTGATTCAACCCGCAGCGCGCGGGAAAAAAAGACCGGCGTTTACTTCTTGATCTCGAGGTAACTGCGCGACTGCACCTTCCCCGTGCCCGGGTCGATCTCCTCGATCCGCATCTGTTTCAGGAACCAGCGTCCCTCGATCTTCTGCGCGGAGACGACCTCGAATTTTTTCGCGAGCTGGTTCTGCCAGTTGGAGGCCTCGAGGCGCATGATCGCGCCGCTCTGTTCGTCGACCCAGAGGATGACGGTGGCATAAGCGGCGCTTTTCGAGGGTGGATGAAGCCGCAGCTTCCAGCAGGCGCGGGTGCGGACGCTGTCTTCGCTGATGAATTGCGGGTCGGGCCAGTAAAGAAAACTGAGCGCGAGATCGCCGAAGGTGACGCCGGTCCCGCCGATCTTTTCGTCGAGGCGTGAGGCACTAAAC
>JBPCRH010000121.1:0-3664 GCA_050997075.1 Chthoniobacterales bacterium | reverse complement strand
GTCTCGCGCTGCGCAACGCGAGACGGACGCGCGTTTGCCTAACGATTTCTATACCCGCGCTTCGCAGAGCGAAGCGTCTACAATTTGGCTTCGCCGAGCTAAGCGGCTCAAGGTCTCGCTTCGCTCGGAGCTCTGCGCTACAATCCCACCATCGTGCCCGACGAAATGATGTTACCCGACCTCCAGAGCAGCGTGCTCTGCGAAGATGTGCGCTGCGAGTTTAACGGCATGCAGACGCTCGTCGGCGTGCTCAACGTCATTCCGACGCCGAAACTGCCGGTGAATTACCTGCGGCTCTGCATTTGGACGCGCTGGTGTAGCGGGGCGGGGCAGTTCCGGCAGCGCTCGAAAATTATCGGCCCGGACGACTCGCAGATTATCGCGCAGGCGGAGGTGGATTTCGTGCTCAAGGAGATGGAAGGCCACGCCACCAACGTCCACTACTTCGGCGGGGTGCAGTTCCAGCAATTCGGCCTGCACCACGTGGAGATTTATCTGGGCGATGAGTTGCGGCTCCGTTTTCTGTTGCCGGTGCTCGAGGTCAAGCAGGCGCCGAACGGTTAGGCGGCTGGCAGTTTTTGCTTGTCATACGCACCCCCGCTCCCGTAGAACCGGAGCGCGATGCCTCCCCGCAAGTTCCTTCCTTGGGCAAGTTTAGCTTTGGCAATCGGGAGCGCCCACGGTCAGGTCGCGCTCGATCGCCCGATGCGTCCGATCCCGCTGCCCGTCCCGGCGACGGCGCTTCTCGCCGAGGGCTTCGATTTTCCCGTCGGCCGGGGGGAGGCGCGCGGCTACTACAAGGCGCGCGGCTTTTCGTTAGGCAATCATCCCGCCGAGGATTGGGACGGCGTCGGGGGCGGCGACAGCGACTTCAACGACCCCGTCCAGAGCATCGGCGACGGGACCGTGATCTATGCGCGCGACGCCCACTCGGGGTGGGGAAATGTAGTGATCGTGCGGCATCAATTCCGCGACCGCGGCGCGCTGCAAACCGTCGATGCGCTCTTCGGGCACCTCAATACGATGCTCGTGCAGAGCGGGCAGCGGGTGACGCGAGGGCAGAAGATCGGGACGATCGGGACGGCGCACGGGCGTTATCCGGCGCACCTGCATTTCGAGATCCGGAAGAACCTCGACATCGGAATCAACCGGGCCGCTTATCCGCAGAATTTTAGTTGCTACTACGACCCGACGAAATTCATCGCCAGCCATCGCGGCCACGGGGCCAGGCCGGAGCCGGCGGGCGGGTTGTTCGCGTACGATCGCACGCTCCGCCTTCCGCCGCCCGAGAAGCTGGCCTCGCGCCGGAAAGAGAGCGGGCGTTTGCTCCCGGCGGAGCCGTCCACTCCGCTGGTTTACTAAAACCGCCTAACCAACGGCGACACCGCGAGGGTCGCCTGGTCGTGCGCCCGTCAACCGACGAGCGCGAGAATGATCAGGATGAGCAGGACCAGGCCGATGCCGCCGGCCGGGTAATAGCCCCAGCCCGAGCTATACGGCCAGGCGGGAAGGGCGCCGATCAGGAGCAGGATAAGGATAACGATCAGGATGGTACGCATGGGCGCGAGCTAACGAATTTCGCCGAAAGTTGGCAATCCAATTTTGCGCAGTTTCATGAACGCCTTTACCCACCGCGCCGTCTCTGCGCGTCGGCTGTAGACGCCTCCCTCTGGGAGGCGCGGGACGACGCGCGAGAGCAAACGGTCGCAACTCCCGCGCTTCCCAGAGCGAAGCGTCTACAGCGGAGAGCGGGTTCGGACAAATCCTGCTTGCGCGCGCGGGGCCTCATCCTATGATGCGGACGCGTTGGCGGCAGCGGTTTGGTGATCGCGTCCCGCGCATCTCAACTCGCGAAAGCTGATGGCAAATACGATTCTCGTCGGCGCGCAATGGGGCGATGAAGGCAAGGGCAAGATCATCGACGTCCTCACCGGCAACGCCGATCTCGTCGTCCGCAGCCAGGGCGGGAACAACGCCGGGCACACCGTCATTCATGGCGGGAAAAAGTTTATTCTTCACCTGATTCCCTCGGGAATTTTGCGGGCGCGAAAAATTTGCGTCATCGGGAACGGCGTCGTGATCGATCCGGTCGCGCTCGTGACCGAGATCGACGGGCTGCGAAAGGTCGGCGTGAAGGTGGGGAAGAACCTCCTGATCAGCGATTGCGCGCACCTCGTGCTGCCGTATCACCGCGCGCTCGATGAGCAACGCGAGCTGCGCAAAGGCCGCGCGAAAATCGGCACAACCAAGCGCGGGATCGGCCCGGCCTATGGCGATAAAGCGGCGCGGACCGGGCTGCGCATCGCGGACCTGATGTAGCCGGAATTATTCTCGAAAAAGCTGACCGCGAAGATGCGCGAGAACAACAGCATCCTGAAGGCGCTCGGCGCGAAACCGATTTCGTGCGAGAAGGTGAACGCCGATTTTCTCGAGGCGGGTGCGCGCCTCAAACCGTTTGTCGCGAACACGGTGGTCTACCTCCACGAGGCACTAAAAGCCGGGAAGGAAATTTTGTTCGAAGGCGCGCAGGGAACTTTTCTCGACATCGATCACGGCACCTATCCGTATGTGACTTCGTCGAACACTACCGCGGGCGGCGCCTGCACCGGCTCGGGCGTGCCGCCGCACCGAATGGATCGCGTTCTCGGGGTGATGAAAGCCTACACCACGCGCGTGGGCGAAGGTGCGCTCCCGACGGAAGACGCGACTCTCGCCGACATGCTCCACGAGATGGGCCGCGAGTTTGGCGCCACCACCGGGCGGGCGCGGCGGTGCGGCTGGTTCGACGCGGTCGCGACGCGTTACGCGACGATGATCAACGGCATCGACGATCTCGCGATGACCAATCTCGATGGTCTCGACACGGTCGACCCAATCAAGGTTTGTATTGGCTACGAGCTCGACGGCAAAAGGCTGGAAGTCCCGCCGAGCGACGCCGCTCAGCTCGAACGCTGCCAGCCCATTTACGAGGAATTAAAAGGCTGGAAACGCTCGACGGAGCGAGCGCGCAAGCTGACCGATTTGCCCAAGGAAGCGCGCGCCTATGTCGACAAGATTGCGGAATGGACCGGCGCGCGACTCGCGATCGTGAGTGTGGGGCCTTCGCGCGGTCAGACGCTCGTGCTTTAGCGGGCGAAACGATGGCCGCGACTTCGCCAGCGATTCCGCGTCACGTCGCGATCATCATGGACGGCAACGGTCGTTGGGCGAAGGACCGCGGCCTGCATCGGATCAAAGGTCACGAACAGGGTGCGCAGTCCGTCCGGGCCTGCGTTGAAGGCTGCGGCGATCTCCGGATTGAATACCTCACGCTTTACGCTTTCTCGGCGGAAAACTGGCAGCGGCCGAAGGCCGAAGTCGCGGCGCTGATGCACCTGCTGGAGCGATTCCTGAAGGAGAAAACGCCAGAGCTGCTGGAGAAAAACGTCAAGCTCCAGGCGATCGGCCGGTTGACGGATTTGCCGGCCGCCTGTCAGAGGCAACTGCACAAATCGATCGAGCAGACCGCGGCGAACAGCGGGCTCACGCTCATTCTCGCGTTGAGTTACGGGGGCCGACTCGAGATCATCGATGGAATCAAGAGCCTGCTCCGCGAGGTGGAGCTCGGGCATATCGACCCGGCGATGATCGATGTGGAGATGTTCAGCAAACATCTTTACACCCG
>JBPCRH010000042.1:0-6695 GCA_050997075.1 Chthoniobacterales bacterium | reverse complement strand
CAGTTGCAGCGCGAGATTTTGAAAAAGAAAGTTGGGCAAAAAGTCGAGCTCGGCGTTTGGCGCAAAGGGCAGTTGATGCAAATCGCGGTCACGACCGGCGAGTTGCCTAACGATCTCGGGCAGCCCGCCGCGGCCACGCCGACGCCGCCGGGCGCGCCGCGCCAAGAGGACCTGAACAAGTTTGGTCTCCAAGTGCAGGAAGTGACCAAGGAAGTTGCCGCGCGTTTGAAACTCAACACCGAGGAGGGCGTGATCGTGACCGACGTGGCCGACAACAGCATCGCCGCGAGCCAAGACATTCGGCGCGAAGACGTGATCACGGAAGTGGATGGCAAGGCGGTCACGAACGTGGCCAGCTTCCGCGCTGCGCTTGCGAACGCCGATCCGCGCCGCGGGATTTTGCTCTACCTCGATCGGAAAGGGAGCCGCACTTTCGCGGTTCTCAAAGCCGGCGGCTAAAGTTTGAGGCACCTAATTTTCGCCGGCGTCCTCTGCGGACTCGTCGCGGTCACGGCGCGCGCCGATTGGGCGGTGGTGCGCACGATGCGGGTCAATTCGCCTAACGAACTCGTTGAGCATCGTCAGGCCGAAGTCGAAAACGCGGAGACGGGCGAGCACGCGACGGTTCATCTGGCGGTGTTCAAAACCAAGACCGCGACGTGGCGCGTGGTCGATCAGCCGAGTACGCCGCGCGCGGATCTGGCCGAGGCGATGACCGCGACGCAGGCGCTCGCGGGCGTGAACGGCGGCTACTTCGATCCGGAAGACGCGCCGGTCGGCCTGCTGGTAAACGCCGGGAAAAAGGTGACGCCGCAAAGTAGCGCGCGTCTGCTCAGCGGCGTCCTGTTCGCGACCCCGAAACGGGTCGACATCGTGCGCGCGAAACGTTTCCGGCTGAGCGCGGAAATTCGCGAAGCGGTGCAGTGCGGGCCGCTCCTGCTCGACGCGGGAAAGCCGGTCCCGGGTCTGAACGACACGCGCGTCGCGCGTCGGACTTTTGCGGCGGTAAGCGCGAATGGCGCGACGGCCGCGCTGGGTTATTGCTCATCCGTTTCGCTCGCGCAGCTCGGGAAAATCCTGGGCCTGGAGAAGATGGCAGGGGCCGCAAACTTCACCCGCGCACTAAATCTCGACGGCGGCTCCTCGAGCGCTTTCTGGGTCGCGCAGGGCAACGATGCTTTCTCCATTTCCGAGTTGAAAACGGTGCGCGACTTTGTCGCCATCTTGCCGCGCACCCGGTCATCCCGAGCGGAGCGTTAGCGCGGCCGAGGGATCCCGTGGAGTTTCGGGAAAGCTTTCGCGCAGCCGCTTCACGGCAGCACCACGGGATCCCTCGACGGCGCTGCGCTCCGCTCGGGATGACCTGCACCGTACCCGCTTGACGCCTCCCCAGCGCGCGCCAAATCTCTTGGCTCCATGCGCACCTTCGGCCGCTTCCTTCGCCACGGCTCCCAAGTTTACGGAGAAGTCCGCGGCGAAGAGGTGCACCTGCTCGCGCAACCGTTCTGGACCGGGCTCGATTTTACTGGCGAAGTCGATTCGTTAGGCAAGCTCGTCGTCGACGTGCCCGTCGCCCCGAGCAAGGTTATCGCGGTCGGTTTGAATTACGTCGATCACATCAAGGAAATGCAGCGGACGGCGATTGGTTCACCGCTGATTTGGTTCAAGGCGCCGAGCTCGCTTCTTGCGCATGCAGGCACGATTGAGATCGCTTTTCCGGAGCACAAAACCGATTTCGAGACGGAGCTCGCGATCGTCATCGGCGCGACCGCGAAGAACGTGAGCGAAGCGCGCGCGCTCGATTTCATTTTCGGCTACAGCGTCGCGCTCGACGTCCGCGCTCGCGATTTGCAGACGGCGGAGAAACAGTTCTCGCGCTGCAAATCTTTCGACACTTACACGCCGGTCGGGCCTTTCGTTTATGCGGAAGTAAATCCGCAAGATCTCCCGATTTCCCTCCGGCTAAACGGCGAGGTCCGGCAATCGGCGCGGACCAGCCAGATGATTCATTCCCTCGCACGTACCGTCTCTTTTACGAGCCAATCGCTGACGCTGTTGCCGGGCGATTTGAGCATCACCGGCACGCCCGCCGGGGTCGGTGCGATTCAGGCCGGGGACGAACTTGAAGCGACTGTGGGCGACTGGCCGCCGCTGCGCACTCGGGTGGCGAATGCCGAGCGCTCCACAAAATAATGTTGCATCCGACGAAATTTACTGCGCCTCCTTTACATCCCACCGAAACGGAGAATCCGAATGAAAAGGGGAAGTCCAGATGAAGCGCAACTACTCGCAAAAAGAAAAAACTTTTGCTCGACGCGCGCTCTGTTTCTCTGGAATAACACGCCCATCGCCGGAATCCTTCGTCGAACACCACAACCTGCCACTTATGAAAAAAACGCTAATCGTTAGTCTGTGCTCCGTTGCCTTCGCTCTTGCGGCGTGGGCACAAGATCCTGCCGCTTCTCCGGCGAGCAGTCCCGCCGTCACCGCTCCCGTCGACGCCGCAGCTTCGCCCGCCACGGGCGCGCCGGTCGACGCCACGATCACCACCCCGGCTGCGCCGGGTGTCTCGGCCGCGACGGCTCCGGCCGTGCCCGCTGCGCCGAGCACCGTGCCGGCCAGTTCCGTCGCGGCGACGATCGCTCCGGCCGCCGCGACCGGCGCCAACCCGGTCGAACCGACCACCGGCGAAAGTCCGAAGAGCAAAAACTTCTTCATCGACAATTTCCGGGCGGGTGGCCCGATCATGTGGCCGATCCTGCTCGTTTCGGTCATCGCCCTCATGGTCGTGATCGAGCGTTGCTTCTGGTGGGGTGCCCGCTGGTTCCGGCGCGATCCGAAACGGATCGAGAAACTTTTCACCGCGATCGAAACCGGGGACGTGGACGAAGCCTCCCGGCTTGCCCGCGGCACGCGCGACCCGGTTTTGCGCATGCTTTGGAATGGCTTGAATCACCAGCACGCTTCGCTTCAGGGAGCACTCCAGGTGGCGGCCGGTATTGAGATCAAACGGGCGGGCCGTTTCCTCGTGGTCATGGATACGCTCGTGACTCTGGCGCCTTTGCTCGGTCTGTTGGGCACGATTACGGGTTTGATGAAATCGTTCGGTTCTCTCGGGAACGAAGAACTCGCAGTGCAGGCGGTGACCGGCGGTATCGCGGAAGCGCTGATCGCGACGGCTTGCGGTCTCGGGATCGCGATCTTCGCGTTGATTCCGTTTAACTTTTTTACTTCTCGGGTGTCTAACTTGGAGTTCGCATTGCAGACTGCGGCGACGAACCTCGAAGTCATGCTCGACGCCAACTCCAAGGCGAAACGTGAAGCGGAAATGACGACCACAACGGAACGGACCTAAGGAAAACGCCCCTGGAGAAATAACACCATGGAAGTCGTTTCACCCATTCCCAAGAAGCCCGCGCGGATCGAGATCATTCCATTGATCGACATCATGTTTTTCCTTCTCGCGAGTTTCATGATGGTGAGCCTGAGCCAGGTCCATAATAAAGGCATCAAGGTCAATCTCCCGACGGGTTTGACCGGCGATACCCAGACGAAGCGCGAGTACGTCAGCCTTTCGGTCGACAAGGATGGGCAGACCTACTTCGACCAGGATAAACTCGAACCCGAAGAGATCTACCGGAAGCTGGTTGACATCCATAAGTACAGTCCGGGCGCGAAGATCTTCATCCGGGGCGATCGCGACACCTACCACGGCGACATCATCCGCCTGATCGAGCAGGTGCGGGCGGCCGGCATTTACAAGATCGCCTTTGAAATCAAGAGTCCGTCGCTGCCCTCGCGCACGGCTCCATAGAATTTCCAGACCATGGCTAAACCACAATTTTACCAACCGCCCTCGCGCTGGCAGCTGATTCTCTGTTTCGCGCTCGCTCTTGGGATCGAGGGCGCAGCTGTCGGTTTCGCCAGCCTCCATAAGGAGGAGAATATTCCGACCGATATCGGGTTCACGACCCAGCAACCGGTCGACGCCATCATCACGGAAATTCCGCCGGAACCGACGCCGCCGCCGGAGGAAGAGCCGCCACCGCCACCGCCACCGCCACCGGATGAGCCGACTGAGTTCACGATCGAAGAGCCAACCCCGCCACCTCGGCCGAAAGATGCCCCGACGCCCAAGCCGAGAGCCAAAGTAGCCTCGACCCTGCCTCGCGCATCCGCTCCCCAAGGGCCAGTGAGCCTCTCCTCAGCCCGTGCCAACCTGACCAGCGCTCCTCGCCCGGCCTACCCGTACGAAGCGCGCCGCTCGCATGCGACCGGCAGCGGCAAGTTTTTGCTCCATTTCGATTCCTCAGGTTCCGTCACCGACGTCGATACGACGCAGAGCACCGGGAACGCGATCCTCGATCAGACTTGTCAGAACACCTTCCGGCGCTGGCGCTGCAAGCCGGGTGCTTACAGTAAGGTTTACGTGCCGATTACCTTCACGATGCAGGGTGCGCAAATGTGATCGGGTGAGAAATTTATGAGAGTCGCATCGCCCATTCCGAAAAAACACGCGCGGATCGAGATCATTCCGCTGATCGACATCATGTTTTTCCTGCTCGCCAGCTTCATGATGGTGAGCTTGAGCCAGGTCCACATGAAAGGCATTCGTGTGAACCTGCCCTCGATTAAGGCGGTCGCGCAGCCGACGCCGCCGCCGAATAAAAAGGATTACACCAGCCTGCGCGTGGATGGCGAAGGCTTCGTCCATTTTGATAATGATTTGGTCACCGATGGCGATGTCATGCCGCGTCTGATGAAAATGGAGGCGGGCAACCCGGAAACGCGGGTCTTCATCAGTGCCGATAAAGACGCGCTCCATGGCGATGTAATCAAACTTCTCGACCGCGTGCAGTCGGCCAAGATCACGCACGTCGGCTACGAGATTAAGGTGAAAGCTGGATCGACCGGCGCGCCGGGCGCTCCGATCGCTCCGCCGCCACCGTCGCCCTAACGACTTCGCTCGGGCGGTCGTTATCGAGATGGTGGGTTCGGGTGGCACTTAATACTTTTCGGCACGGGCGCCGCCGGCCGGGTGCTCACCGGGAAGTTTATGTGCCGATGAGCTTCACCCTCCAGGGCGCGCGGCTCTGAACGGTCACGACTCCTTAGGCAAAATTGGCCGCAAAAATTCGCGCAGTTGCCGGACTGCGGCGGCGCGATGGCTGAGCTGGTTTTTCTCATCGGCCGATAGTTCGGCAAAGGTTTGCGCCCTGCCTGTTGGTTGAAAAAGCGGGTCGTAGCCGAAGCCAACCGCGCCGCGTTCCGCCGCCACAATTTCGCCTTCGACGGTGCCCTCGAAGACCGCTATTTCCTCACCGTTCCGCGCGAGCGAGAGGACGCAGCGAAAGCGCGCCGTGCGCTCTCTCTTTGCGCCGAGTTCGGCGAGGAGTTTGCGGCGGTTCTCCGCGTCGGTGGCCTCATCCCCGGCATAGCGCGCCGAGAAAATCCCGGGCGCGCCGCCTAACGAATCGACCTCCAGCCCGGAATCATCGGCCAGGATCAAGCCGGGCAACTGCCGCGAGACCGTGACCGATTTGAGTCGCGCATTTGCCGCGAAGGATGCGCCGTCCTCGACGACTTCGCCGATCTGCGGATGCGCGCTCAGGTCCGCGAGCTCGAAATCCGGTCCGAGCATTTCGCGGAATTCTCGGACCTTGTGAAGATTGCGCGTGGCTAGAATGAGAGGTGACATGGAGAGACAGGATTAACCGGATTATCAGGATGAAACGCAATCTCGCTCGGAACCAGCGGCGGAGTCGCGCAAACCCATCCTGTAAATCCAGTTAATCCTGTCTAGTGTTGGCCCCTTTCCGCATGAACGAGCGCCGTAAACCGTATCCCTTCGACCAAATCGAACCGAAGTGGCAGACCTTCTGGGACGAGCGCCGCCTCTTTCACGCGCCGAATCCCGGTGAGCCTGGCTTCGATCCCGTCCAGCCGAAATACTACGTGCTCGACATGTTCCCGTACCCGAGCGGCACCGGCTTGCACGTCGGGCATCCGGAGGGTTACACCGCGACCGACATCGTCGCGCGCTATAAGCGCCTCTGCGGTTTTAATGTCCTTCACCCAATGGGCTGGGACGCGTTTGGTCTCCCGGCCGAGCAATACGCCATCCGCACCGGGCAGCACCCAGAGGTCACGACCCGCGCGAATATTGCCAGCTTCAAGCGGCAGCTGAAACGCATCGGATTTTCCTACGATTGGGAGCGCGAGGTAAGCACGGCCGACCCGGATTTCTTCCGCTGGACGCAATGGATTTTCCTCCAGATTTACGGGAGTTGGTATAATCCGGAGACGCAAAAAGCCGAGTCGATCGCGACTTACACTGGGCGCGATCCCGATAGCGTGCGCCTCGCTTACGTCGCGGAGGTTCCGGTGAACTGGTGCCCCGAGCTCGGCACCGTCCTCGCGAACGAAGAAGTGATCGACGGCAAGAGCGAGGTCGGCGGTTTCCCCGTCGTCAGGCGCCCGATGCGGCAATGGATGCTGCGCATCACCGCCTTCGCCGAGCGCTTAATTGATGAGTTGGAGCCGCTCGATTGGCCAGAAGGAATTAAGCTGCTCCAGCGGAATTGGATCGGCAAGAGCGAGGGCGCGGAAGTGCAATTCATTGTGGCGGGAGCTGCCAGCTCGCGAAACGCAAAAACCCGCAAACTGGAAGCTCGCGCCCCCACCACCATCCCCAT
>JBPCRH010000459.1:0-4032 GCA_050997075.1 Chthoniobacterales bacterium | reverse complement strand
CCAGCTAAGCGGGGTAAGCTGTCGCCGACTTCTATATTGCGCCGGTCACAGCGCAGCCCTCGGGCGGCAATTACGATTACAACATGCGGGTCGATCTGCGTTGCGCGACCCCGCAAATTATTGTCATGATGACCGTCGATGGTTCGGACCCGCGAACGAGTGGAACCGCCTTCGCGTCGCAGATCAATCCGGCAGACGGCAACCCCATTTACTTTACCGCGGCCAATTTTCCTTACACGCACAAGCTCGTCGCGCGCAAATTCGGCGAATACGGCCCCGTGACCACCCTGAACTGGACGCCCAACGCCTCCGCTGGCGGGAGCGGCACGGTCGCCTCCACCCCGCGCTTCGGCGTCTCGCCTGCGACCTACGCGACCGCCGGCACAACCTACCCGGTGCAGCTCTCGAGCGAGACCCCGGCGGCCACCTCGATCCGTTGGACGATCAACGGCACCATTCCGTCTGCGACAAACGGCAATCTGATTAGCGGAGCCAGCGGCATCGCGACTCTGCCGCTTGGTCAGTCGACCTTGCGAGCGATCGCGATTCGGAGCGGCTACAATAATTCGGCGGTCGCGGTGGGCGTCTTCACCATCATCCAGGACAGCGGCGGCGGCTCTGGTGTTCCCCCCGATAAGTTCCATAACGTGCCGTGATGACCACCGGATTGTCATCCCGAGCGGGAGCGCGCAGGTTTCTACCACCGGCGGATCTGGCGGCGGTGACGGCACGCGGCAGGTGCCGTGAAATGAGCTTGCAACGGCGTTGCAATAGCGCGGCGTCTGGCTACGATTCGAGGCGCGCGACCCTCAAACGTTTGCGAATCGTCCTCAAACCTCGCGACGGCCTACAGATGCGCCTAACGAATTGCTGTCCTGCCCTGGCGCTGCTCGCGCTTCTCGCCACCAGCGCCCCGGCCGCCGCCGAACCGCGCGCGCCCGGCCTCGTCCTCCTGCGCAACGGCATCAATCCGGTCGAGCTCGGCCCCGGCGCGAGAGCAGGCATGGTCGTGCTCGCGCATCGGGAGAACTTCAACGCCCACTCCTTTGAGATTGCGACCTTTTACCTGCGGACAGCCAGGCTGGATTCCGATCCGGCGACCTGGCAGCTCATTCCTTTCGAGACGAAGCACGCCGGGAGCTCGTACGAGAACGATCTCCTGGTTTCCGGCGGCGCTGACTGTGTCCTGCACACTTTCCGCATCTTCGCTGGACGGAAAGCCGAAGCAGCCCGCATCCTCGTGGCGGATCGCGCGCCGGGCGAATCGTTCGCCGATCCCCGGCCCGTCACCTTCACCTGGTACGAGCTGGCTTGGAATCCCGACGGCGGAGCGGGCCAGCCGACCGCGTTTTTCCGGGTCACGAAAACCGCGACCACGCGGCAAGCGTACTGCGACGCGGACCAGGCGATCCGCGACGAGCTGCAGCTCGAAGGCGCGATCACGCCCGCGGAAGGCTCGCAGATTTCTCACTAAAAATCCGCTGAGCCTTAGCTTCCGGCGCGGAGTTCGGCAGGAAAAGCCTGACGAGCACGGTGATCCAAAGCAACACGAGCGGGAGCAGCAGCGGCAGCCAGAGCCGCGCCTGCGAGAGTAGGCCGAGTTCGAGGAGACTCCACCCCGCGGTCAGCGCGATCGCGCCGAGGAGGAAACTTCCCTTCGAGAAGCGCCACGCCAAAAAACTCAGCAGTCCTGCCGCGAGGATGATCGCCCAGTCGTAGATCACCGGTGCGCGGCGCACGTAGGCGTTGCTCTGGATCGTGGCGATGGCGGTGGAGAAAATGTTCGGCGGTTGCAGCGGATCGCCGCTGACCCGGAAGAGGACGATCTGATCTTTCAGGCCGCTCAAGTCGATCGTGGGCGGGCGCTTTAAGTCATGCTCTTGCGCGGCGAGCAGGAGCTGGTTGAGCGTGAGGCGGCGCACGCTCCCGGCGGCGACTGGGTTCACCGTGATCGTGCCATCACGATGGAGCGGGATGCGCCATCCGTTCGGGAGCGAAATCTGCCGGCCAAGCTCAACCTTCACCGCCGCTGGCGTAATCCGGAGCCAGAGCATGATCGCCTGGAGCGGAAACGACGGCACGATCTCGCCCCGATATTGGAAGAGCAGCGGCACACGGATGCGATCGGTCCGATCACCCGGGAGGTTAATGAAACCGGGTGTGGAAATGAGGCGGATGTCGTCGTCCGGGCGCTGGCTGATGCCGGAGAACTCGGCCAGCCCGCCGCGCGCGCCGGTCACCTGGGTGAAAACAGGCACATCCTCCGCAGCCAGGTCGCGCGCGCTTTTCTCGCCCAGGCGCATCGCCACGAGGAGCTTCGGCACGCGCATCGCCTGGTCGATGAAGACCTGTTCCTGGTCTTTGTCGCGTTCGCGCCAGATCACGATCGGCTCGAAGCCGACGACTGCCGGCTGAAAGTTCAGCACCGCCTGGATGAAGAGCGCGTACTCCAGTGGCGAAAGCGAGCGTCGTCCCGCTTCGCCCTTGGGGAGCGGCTTCTTCCCCTCGAGCGGCGACATCTGGCGGAAATCCTCGCGCCCGATCTCGACCAGGGTGATTGGCACCGCGGGCAGGCGCGGCTCGGAATTTTGCAGGAACCAATCGAGAAAAACGTCGTCCACCCGCGGGAGCCGCGACTCCCGCGCGAGTAGCACGCCAAGCAAAAGAATAACGATGGCAAGCCACAGCGACGAACGGCGCATTGGCGCAGAAGCTAGGGAAGCGAAGGGGAATAACAATCCGAAATATCCCGGTGCCATCTCCACCCCCGGGCGACCTCACGCCAAAGGGTCAGGGAGTGCTTTTTTCGTTAGGCAAGTGCCGGCCGGCGGCGGTTTCCGGCTCGACAAGCCGGGGACGGCCGGACAGTGTGGCGTCATGAACTGGACGAACGCGATCGCGAGTGTTTTGCAGAACTACGCCCAAAGTGGCCGGACCGTCAGCGCGGAAGGCGATGTCGCCAATCACTTCCACCAGGTCGCGCAGGCCGCGCCGCCCGCGAGCATCGCGGGTGGTCTGGCGGCGATGTTTCAATCCGACCAGACGCCGCCATTCGCCCAGATGGTCGGCCAACTTTTCAGTAACTCCAACGGCCCGCAGCGCGCCAGCCTCCTAAACACGCTTCTCTCGAGCGGCGCTGCTTCCGGCGTCCTCGCGCAGCTCACGCAGTCGGCCGGGATCAATCTACCGGCCGGCGTCGGCAGTGGCGCTCCCATTTCGCCGGAGACCGCCGAGCAGATCACTCCCGACATGGCCCAGCAGGCGGCTGGCCGCGCCGCGCAGCACGACCCTTCCATCGTCGAGCGCGTGAGCGAGATTTACGCGCAACATCCCATGCTCGTGCAGACGCTCGGCGCGGCCGCGATGTCGATCGCGCTGTCGCACCTCGCGCAACGCCGCGCGTAGTTTCGGCTAAGTCCCGGGAATTGGTTTCGGACGGGCGGGCCGTGGCTTGGAAATGCGCCGCTGGCTGCTATCGGGGAGTTAGTCAGGTTCCACGAGGCCTCGCGAACTTATTAGGTCACGAGTAGTTTTAGCACTTCCTTCGCGAGCGATTTTACGAAGATGATCGCTCTCTCGGGTTTTCCTGCGGAGACACCCTTTAACTCAATCCTTTGGTCAAAGGCGTGCCTCAGGTCTTGCGTCCTCCACTTTCGGTCGTGATCACGAACACGGGCGGAACCGTCACGAGTAGCGACGCCAAGCTCACGGTCATCATGGCGACGCCGCCGACCATTACCACGGACCGGCCAGCCGCACGGTCCGCGTCGGCCAGGCTTAGTGTCATCGCTTCGGGCTCAACTCCCTTGACCTGTCAATGGCGCAAGAATGGCAGTGACATCACCGGAGCAACCGCGGCGAGTTATACCACGCCAGCGGCGACGGCGGACGACAACGGCGCGTTCTTCTCGGTCGTGGTCAGTAACAGTGCCGGCAGCGTGACAAGCGATAACGCTGTCCTGACTGTGCGCTAGAGCGGGTCCTGCATTTTTAAACAGCTGGAAGCAACGATGAGGGTAGCCGCCCTCTGGG
>JBPCRH010000378.1:0-4454 GCA_050997075.1 Chthoniobacterales bacterium | reverse complement strand
GCCTAACGACAAGCAACGAACCGCTGCCGGTTGCGGACGCTTCGCCGTTCCTCGAGAACTTCCTCATCGATGCCGAGGAATGCTGGGCCGCCGGGGGCGCAACGCGCGCGGTTTCCGGGCCGTGGATCGAGCAGGCGAGCGACGGTTCCGAGGCTTCGCTTGAAGCGACGGCACTGACGCTCGCCGGACAACCGGCGCTGCTCCTCGAGAAACTTGGCGAAGTTTTCGAGAAGAAAAAAGCGATCCTGCAACACGCGCGGGAGACGGTCATCGCCTACCAACGTTTGAATTCCGAGACGCAAAAGAAGGAGATCCTCCTCAGTTGCATCGCCGAGGAGATGAACGCCGCGCTCGCCAACGCCATCACCGCTCTGCGCCTGATCGAATTGGAAAAGCATTCCGCGCGCGCGCAGCAACTGCTCGGCCTCGCGCTCCGCGCGACCGAGGAACAACAGGCGCTGATCAACAAGGTGCTAAATGTTTTCGCCGCGGAACTGGAAGGCCTGTACGGCCGCGCGGGCGACCGCGCCGCGGCGGCGGGGTTAGGCGAGGTGCTCGCTGCGGCCGACGCTGTCCTCGCCGCGCCGTTCACGGAGAAACGCGTCACTCTGGAATTACCCGCCGACTCCGCCGATCTCCCCTGGGTGGCGATGGACGCCGACCATCTCGAGCGCGTGCTCACGAGCCTGCTCGAGAACGCGCTCCAAAACGCTCCGGCCGGCGGCACCGTTGCGTTGGTCGTAAAGGCGGAAGGCGACACGGTCGTCCTGCGGGTGCGCGACAACGGCCCGCCTCTCCCGGCGAGCGTCGACACCGACATCTTTTCCAAGGAAACGCTGAGCAATGCCGAGGCCTCGGGCCGACAAATGCGGCTCCAGTTTTGCCGCATCGCGGTCGAGAAATGTCACGGCGAACTCGGCTTCGAGGTGGAGGCGGACGAAGGGAACTGCTTCTGGGTTCAACTCCCGCGGGCTGCTTCCGCCACGGCTGCCGCCGCATGAAGACGCTCGTCCTGATCGACAGCGACGCCCTCACTCGCACGCTCATTTCGGAATGCCTGACCGGAAAGGATTGGTGCGTGCTCGAGGCGGAAGACGGACAGGCCGGGCTCGACCTCGCGCTGAAGCATCGGCCGACCGCTGTGCTCTGCGATCTGCGCACGCCGAAGCGTAACGGCTTTCAGGTTTGCCGGACGATTCGCGAACAAACCTCGCTGAAAACCACGCGAGTCATCCTCACGACTGTGAGCCGTTTCGCGAACGATCGCGAGACCGCGTTCGCGACCGGCGCGGATGATTATCTGATCAAGCCGATCGTGCCCACGGAGCTGCTCCAAGTCCTCGCCGCCGCGGGCGAAAATGGCGAGGCCGTCGTCGAAGCACCGGCCCCTGCGCCGATCGCGACTGGGCCGACACTTGTCCGTTTCTGGGGCGTGCGCGGTTCGATTCCTTCGCCGGGCAAAGAGACCTCCGGTTACGGCGGCAACACCTCCTGCGTTGAGGTCCGCGTCGGCGAGCAGATCATCATTCTCGATGCCGGCTCCGGCATTCGCCGGCTCGGCCAGGCGCTCATGAAAGAGATCAAGGAAAACGGTCTCCAGGTGACGATGTTGATCTCGCACGCGCATTGGGATCACATCCAGGGTTTCCCTTTCTTCGTGCCCGCGTATCACCCGAAAGTGAACATCCGCATCCTCGGTCATGAAGGCGCGGTGCACGGATTGCGCGGCACGCTTTTCGAGCAAATGCAGACCGCCTTCTTCCCCGTCGGGCTCAACCAGATGGCGACGCATCTGACCTTCGAGGAAATGGATGACATGCAGTTCGACCTCGGCGGTTCCGTGAAAGTGCGGACGATTTTCGCGAACCATCCCGGCATTTGCCTCGGCTATCGCCTCACGACTCCGAACGGCGACGTTGTTTACATGCCCGATCACGAAGCCTACGAACGCTGCGAGGTCGAACGCCAGAAAGCGGAGAAGGAAACCTCCGAAGCCGGCCTCGAATACGCGCGCCAGCAGGATGAGAAGGTCGTCGAATTCCTCCACGGCGCGGAAGTCGTGATCGCCGATTCGCAATACGACGCGGTGGAATATCCGACCCGGCGCGGCTGGGGCCATATCTGCGCCGACGACACCGCGCTCCTGGCCGCGCGCGCCGGCGCCAAACGAGTTTACCTCTTCCACCACGATCCCGACCACGACGACGCGAAGATGGCGAAGATGGTGGAGAACGCGCAGGCGGTCGTGCGCCAAAGCGGCCTGCAAATTGAGGTCTACGCCGCGCGCGAAGGCGAAACCTTGTCGTTAGGCAACTGACTTCGGGCGGGTAGCTCTCCGACAAGCTGTCATCCTGAGCAAAGCGAAGGATCTCTGGCTATTCCCCTCTCCCAGCGTGCGCGATCCCGGAAAGAGTCAGAGATTCTTCGCGTTGCTCAGAATGACAGGATGGGTAGGCTGCGAAACTAGAAAGACCCCGAAATGAAAGCAACCTGGCACAACACCACCCTCGCCGAGAGCGACGACACCGTCGTCGTCGAAGGCAATCACTACTTCCCCGCCGATTCGCTGAAGCGCGAATATTTTCGTACGAGCGATCAGCACAGCCATTGCCCGTGGAAAGGCGAAGCGAGCTACTACGACATCGCCATCGGCGAGGACGTCAACAAAGGCGCGGCCTGGTATTATCCCGAGCCGAGGGAAGCGGCCGCGAACATCAAAGACCGCGTCGCTTTCTGGAAAGGCGTCGAAGTCGCCTAACGAGTGTAGGGCAAAGACTGTAGACGCTTCGCTCTGCGAAGCGCGGGCGTCGGCGCTGTTGCAGTCTGGGGACGGTTGTTACTCTCGCGTCGCCCAGAGGGCGACTTCTAGGGAAAGCGCGGGCAGAGTATCTCGCGATCGGTCACTGGAGTCGATAGGCTTCGACTAAACCGACCCCAATCCCGCCGTCCTTCCCCGCAACGATCGCGGTGTAGTGCGGACGACGTTAAAGAAGGTCGGATCGAAATTGATCGTGTCCTCCTCCCCGTTAGTGTTCGCCGTCTCGATCGCCGCGCGCAGACTACCCGCGCCGCCGTCCTTTGCGTTGGTGACGGTAAAGGTCGCTCCCGCAGCGCCGAGGGTGGATAAGATGATAACCAAAAGACTCTCAAAGGCCGTGAGGAGAAATGAGTGGTCGGGTTGCTGGTTTACCGCAATCGCTGTCATTTGCATGTCACCCAAGCGCGCAAAGCGCGGCGAAAAGGGGCCGAAAATCATCTGCAACCGCGGAGATTCGCCTTCTGCGGCGTCGCTTTCTCTGCGAAGTGCGAACTGAACTGTGGGTGATAACCCAATCTCTCTGGCCACGGAGTCGCGTCGAGCCACGTCTGAAGGCACTTTGACAGTTCTCGCGGAGCTGGCTTCCGCCTTCCGGTTCGGGCTCACTTTGCAAAGCGCGTGCTGTGCCTGAGCGCGGAGGCCACAGTCGCGTCGCCCACAGGGCGACCGCTACAGCTCACCTGCCTGCGTCATCGCCCGCTCCAGCGCGTAGCCGGCAAAAAAATGAGGCGCCGTCTGCAAACGGCGCCCCACATTTCTTTAGTGGGGGTGGAAGCGTCTGCTTCCTGAGTTACGGCAGCCGGTGCTGCGCCTTCCTCCGCACGATGGTGCCATCCGGCCGGTCGTTGGCTCCGTTCAGATTGACGTTCATTATCTCTCGTCTCGGGCGTCGGTTACGGCACGGTGTGTCCATAATTCGCCTTCACGATGTTCTCATCTTTTTGCGCGATCGTGCCGTTAAGAGAGACGTCACTGAGGAAGTTCGATCGATTGACGGCTTGGCCTTGCTGAGTCTCCTGCACGTCGTGGTCAGTCCTCTTTACCTCTAGGTCCTGATTCACATCGCCGACCAAGGCGCGGATTGCCACGTCCTTATCGCCGGAGAGCGAGTTACCGTTGGTGTCGTTAATCCCCTTTAAAGTGACACTGACCACTGATTGGTCGTTCACGCTTCGGAGAGTCAGAGTGAGCCTGTTTCCCGCGATCCTGGCTTTGCTGAAGGTGGCGTTGGTAATGGTAAACTCATTCGCGCTGATCGTGCCGTCCGCTGCGACGATGTTCCTGCTGAAGGTGAAGACGACTTTGGTCGGACCGTCCGCGCGCGGTTCCACCGTCGCGCTCCCTGAGAGGGCGAGCGGAAGGCTGAAGCTACCGGCCGCGCCGTGAGTCTTGCGCGAGACGGCGCGCTTCAGAGTGAGTGGGGTCGGTGTTGGGGTCGTGGTTGGCGTTGGGGTTGGCGTTGGCGTTGGCGTTGGTGTTGGTGTTGGTGTTGGTGTTGGCGTGGGGGTTGGGGTTGGGGTCGGGGTTGGGGTCGGGGTTGGTGTTGTTGTTGGGGTCGGCTGGGAATCGTCGTTCGTGATGGTCAACACCGACATGGCACGATTTCCCAGGGTTCCGCCGCCGCTCGGATTGGAGA
>JBPCRH010000351.1:0-2668 GCA_050997075.1 Chthoniobacterales bacterium | reverse complement strand
GGTTCAAACCGGCCGAAAAGTTCGTTGCGGCGAGGCGCCGCAACCAGCACGCGAGGGCGCGTGCTCTCCCCGCCATCCCGCGTCGCGCAACTATTGGTCGCTCGGTAATCAACTCTTCGCATGACCTCGCCCATCATCTGCTTCGGACAACAGCCATGCGGGATTTTTCCGCGGCGTTTTCTCTTCGCGAAAATCGAGACGGCGCGCCGCCTGCAACGCGAGCTCGGCGGCGAGATCGTGTTCTTCTATCACGACAGCGATCACGATCCGCGCGAGACAATGACGATCCTGCGCGACCTGCACACCGGCACAGAACAACGGCTCAATTTCCGCTTCGCGAACAAGCTGCAGAAGCAGTTTTCGCCGCTCTTTGCGAAACGGGTTTTGCCGGAGTGGCGTGAGAAAACCGCGCGGCAACTTCCGAACTACGTCGCGCCGGAGTTGGTCGAGTTTTTCGAGAAAGTTGAGGCCGCTAATGTCGCTGACTTTTGTCTCGAGATGTATCGGAAACTTGGCCTGCTCGACGGTGTGCGCGTGGCGCGTTCGGGGGACCCGGGGTTCCGGCGCCGCGCGGTCGCGGTCGACGATTATTTTGTCGATGTCACCTATGCAGGCGAGCTGGTGCGGGCGCGGATCAGCGACGATGCGCTCTTGCTGCACCAGGGCGGAAATAACTTCCTCAAACTTCCGCTCGAGGAGCACGGCGCCATGCAGATCAGCCCGACGCGCGATACGCGGTTGCGCTGGATGCAATCGGTCATCGGCTGCACGCACTACGTCGCGGGCGCGAGTGAGATTAACTACCTCAACACCGAGGAAGCGCCCGGCGTTGAATTCATCGAGCGCGACGCGATTGCGGAATCGGATCGCGCGTTCGTGCCGCCGGCGACAACGGCTTCTGGGTAGCGCCCACGTCCCGTGGGCCGGCGACGGTATTTTACCGTCGCGAACTTTTCCTTTCGCGCACGATTTCCACTTGCGATCTCGCGGCTCGCAAAGTTCGTCGCGGCAAAATGCCGCGACCTGCCCACGGAACGTGGGCGCTACCCGGAGCGCACCCTCTCTTTCCCCGCGCCCGGCCAGGCTCGGGTATAGTGACCCACGCCTGCCCTATGGAAGATTCGCGCCCGCTCAAGATCGGCATCACCTGCTATCCGTTGATCGGCGGGAGCGGGATTCTCGCGACTGCGCTCGGCTCGGAGTTGGCCCGGCGCGGACACGACGTGCACTTCTTCAGCTCGGCCAAACCGGTCCGGCTCGACCTCGCGCAGCCGCGGATTTTTTTCCACGAGGTGTTCGTGAACGAATACCGCCTTTTCACTTACCCGGACTACACCTTGCCGCTGGCGGTGAAGATGGCCGAGATCGCGCGCACGGCGGACCTCGACGTTTTTCATGTGCACTACGCGGTGCCGCACGCGACGGCGGCGTATCTCGCGGTGCAAATGCTGGGCGCGAACGGGGCGCGCGCGCCGAAGATCATCACGACGTTGCACGGCACGGACACGACGCTGCTCGGGCAGGATCCGAGTTATCGGCCGGCGATCGAGCACGCGCTTTCGCATTCCGATGCTCTGACCACGGTCTCGGAGAGTTTGCGGGCGGAAACGCTCGCGACGTTTCAACTCACGCGGCCGGTGGAGGTGCTTCATAACTTCTTCGTGCCCGCGCCGCAGTTGCGCTCGCGCGAAGAAGTGCGGCGCGAGCTTGGCCTAACGAACGAGGAGTTTCTGGTCGTGCACAGCTCCAACGTGCGCCCGGGGAAGCGAGTCGATCTGCTCTTGCGGAGCTTCGCGGCGGCGCGGAGTGCACGGCCGCTGCGACTGCTCATTCTCGCGGGGGATTCTTTCGCCCCTTATGAAGCGCTGGCGGCGGAGCTGGGCTTGGGCGACCGGCTTATCGTTAGGCAGGAAGTGCGCGAGGTGGAGGAATATCTGAGCGCGGGCGACGTCGGGCTTTACACTTCGGAGAGCGAGAGTTTCGGGTTGAGCATTCTCGAGACGCTCTTCCATGGAAAACCAGTCGTGGCGTTTCGCGTCGGCGGAATTCCGGAGGTGGTGCTGGATGGAGAGAGCGGATTTCTTCACCCGTTCGGAGACACCGCCGCGATCGCGCGGTCGCTCACGGAACTAGCCGAGGCGCCGGAGTTGACCCGCGCTATGGGCGAACGCGGCCGGCAATACGCCGAGGCGAATTTCACCGCGGAGCACATTGTGCCCGAATACGAAGCCCTTTATCGCCGGGTCTTAGGGGACGTCTAAAACTGGGTCATTCCGAGCGGAGCGGAGCGCAGTCGAGGAATCCCGTGGAGCGAGCTTAAAGGTTTCGCCACGGGATCCCTCGACTCCGCCCCGCCTCCGCGGGGCTCCGCTCGGGATGACACGACTTTTTAGACGCCCTCTTAGCTGGTTCATAGTTGGGCGGAATAAGCACGAGCCGCGCGGCCCTTACCCTCGCATGAAGACTCGTCCATTTTGCCGGATCCTCCTCTTGTTCCTGGCTGCGATCGGTCCTGCCGCGCGAGCGGAAAGTTCGACGCCGGCCAAGGCGGTTTTTGCCGGCGGCTGTTTTTGGTGCATGCAGCCGCCTTTCGATCAGTCCGCCGGAGTCATCTCGACCCTGGTCGGCTACACCGGAGGTTCCGAAGAAACTCCGACTTATCAGCAAG
>JBPCRH010000276.1:0-6281 GCA_050997075.1 Chthoniobacterales bacterium | reverse complement strand
GGCCGCGGCGCGAGACGGTCACGCCGGTCACCTGCTGGGTCGGGAAAGCGGCGATGCTTTCCATCGTCGCAGTGCTGCTCGGCGCTGTGCCCGGGTTTTGCGCGTGACCCGGAAGGACGGTCGCGAGCGCGAGCAGGAGTAAGAGAAAGTGGATTCGCTGATGCATAAAACTAAATCGTGGCGCGACGCGCGCGCGGTCCGCGGCGAAGTTCCCGCATGGATAGAACGGTGGTGATTGCAGGAGTCGGTCCGGGATTGGGCGCAGCGCTCGTCCGGAAGTTTTCGAAGGAAGGTGGGCGAGTCGCAATGCTCGCGCGCTCGGAGGATTATCTCTCTGGCCTAACGAACGAACTGAAAGATCGAAAGTTGCTCGCGCTCCCGACCGACCTAGCGGAGCCGGAGGAGATCGCACGCGCCTTTGCGCAGACCCGCGCCGAGCTCGGGCCGGTCGACGTCCTCATCTGTCACGCGAGCGCTTCTTCCTGGAGCGGGATCGAAGAGCTCACCGCGGCCGAATTCGAGCGCGCCTGGCGGGTGACGGTGCTCGGCGCATTTTTGTGCTGCAAAGAAGTGGCCGGCGAGATGATCGCGCGCGGGCGCGGTGTGATTCTCTTCACCGGCGCGACCTCGGCAATCCGCGGACGAAAAGGCGCGCTCGATTTCTCGAGCGCGAAGTTTGGTCTCCGCGGTCTCGCCGATTCCCTCGCGCGGGAGCTCTGGCCGAAAGGAATCCACGTTGCTCACGTCGTCATCGACGGCGAGATCGGCGAACCCGGCGCGGCCGAAAAACCAGGCGAGCCACAACTCGATCCCGACGCGATCGCGCAGTCCTATTGGGCGCTCGCGGAACAGCCGCGCAGCGCCTGGAGCTTCGAGCTCGATCTTCGTCCGCACGGCGAGGAGTTCTTCGCGTAGGCGGTCTTGAGCGTCGGCGGCAGGAAACGGGTAGAGCGTTCTCCGAGCACAAAATTGTTAAGGGTTCTCGCAAGCCACGCGCGACTGTCACGAGGCAAATTTGCTTTCAACAACGCTTGCGAGATCCCTCGCCGCGCTTCCGCCGGCTCGGGATGACAAATCCAACCACGCACCGCGTGATTACCCCCGCGTTGCTTTGCCCGCGCGACGTGATTGAATGAACGCGCAGTCGATTCCTTTTCGTTAGGCAAACGTGCAGCCCACACCCGAGACCGCTAAACGCATCGCGCCGGTCCCGCCGGAAGGGAGCGGGCAGCAGCGGCGCGTCGTCACCGGCGGTGTCTCCTGGCGCGGGACCTTCTCCGCGTTTCAACATCGCAACTATCGCCTCTACTTTTGCGGCCAGCTCGTGTCCCTCATCGGCACCTGGATGACGAACACCGCGCAGGGCTGGCTCGTCTATCAACTCACCGGTTCAAAAACATTGTTATGCATCGTCGCCGCCGCCGGGACTGCGCCGATGCTTTTCTTCTCCACCTGGGGCGGCTGGGCGGCCGATCGTTTTCCGAAACGAAGCGTCCTCATCTGCACGCAGACCGTCATGATGATCCTCGCCTTCATCTTCGCCGGGCTCGTCTGGTCGGAAAAAATCGTGCCTTGGGAGATCATCGTGCTCGGCCTCTTCGGCGGCGTCGCGATGGCTTTCGACATGCCGGCGCGACAGTCCTTCGTGGTCGAGATCGCGAGCCGCGAAGACCTCATGAACGCGATTTCGCTGAACAGCGCGATGTTCAACGGCGCGCGCATCATCGGCCCGGCGATCGCCGGATTCCTCATGGCCAAAGTCGGAATCGCGCTCTGCTTTTTCATCGATGGCGTGAGCTTCGTCGCTGTGCTCGCCGGGCTCTTTCTCATGAACGTGGTCCCGCCGCCGCGACGTCCAAATGCCGGCGGTGCGCTCGCGCAATCGCTCGAGGGTTTTCGCTACGTTTGGAATCACACCCGGGTGCGGACGATCTTCGCGCTCTTCGCCGTCGTCGGGATTTTCGGCTGGTCGTATTCCGTCCTCATGCCCGCGTTTGCGCAAGACGTGCTCCATCTCGGCGAGCGCGGTTACGGCCTACTGTTAGGCGCGAGCGGGGTCGGCGCGCTCATCGGCGCGCTCACCATCGCGGCTTTTGGGAGTTTCCTGCAGCCGCGGCAGATGGCGTTCGGCGGCGTCTGGCTCTTTTCGGCGATGCTCCTGATCTTTTCGTTCAATCGCAATCTCTCCGTCGCGATGCTCTGTCTCGCTGGTTCCGGCTTCGGCATGATGCTCTTTTTCTCGACCTCGAACACGACCGTGCAAACGATCGTTCCCGACGAAATGCGCGGACGCGTCATGGGCATTTGGGCGCTCATCTTTGGCGGCATGATTCCCTTCGGCAGCCTCGAAGCCGGCGCGCTCGCGCAGTTTGTCGGCACGTCGGCGACGCTCGCGATCGGCGCGGTCATCTGCGCGCTGGCGGCGGGGGTGACGTTCGTGGTCGTGCGACGGCGCGACGCGCAGCTCGCGGCTTCTGCCCAGCTGTAGACGTTTCGCTCTGCGAAACGCGGGATCGATCTGATCGCGAAATCAAGGCCCGCGCTTCGCAGAGCAAAACGTCTACAGCGCTGGCTTCCGCCAATTCGTGATCTGCTCGTAGGCGTGCGCGATTTGAAAAAGACGCTGCTCGGCAAGCGCGGGGCAGAGAATTTGCAGGCCGATCGGCAGCGGACGCGGGCCGGCTTTGGTCGCGAAGCCGCAGGGAACGCTGAGGCCGCAAATTCCCGCGAGGTTGGCGGCGATCGTGAAAATGTCCGCGAGATACATCTGAAGCGGATCGGCCGTCCGCTCGCCGAGCTTGAACGCTGGGCTCGGCGACGTCGGAGAAATTAGCGCATCAACTTTCGCGAACGCTGCGGCGAAATCCTGGCGGATGAGCGTGCGCACTTTCTGCGCGCGCAGATAAAATGCGTCGTAATAACCGGAGCTGAGCACGTAGGTACCGAGAATGATCCGGCGTTTCACTTCCGCACCAAAACCTTGCGCGCGCGTCTGCGCGTAATGCTCGAAGAGGTTCGCCGGATGCTCCGCGCGAAAGCCGTAACGCACGCCATCGAAGCGCGCGAGATTGGCCGAGGCTTCCGCGGTCGCGATGATGTAATAGGCGTCGATCGCGTAGTCAGTGTGGGGCAGGGAAACCTCAACGATTTCTGCGCCTAACGACGCGAAATGCGCGACCGCCGCCGCGACCGCGGCCTTCACTTCCGGGTCGATCCCGGCGCGAAAGTATTCGTTAGGCAAACCGAGCCGCAGGCCGCGCAGGTCGCCCTCGAGCTCCGCGGAATAATCCGGCACGGGCGCAGCGAGCGAAGTCGAATCCTGCGGATCGACCCCCGCCATCACCTGCAGAAGCCGCGCGGAATCGGCGACGTTTTTAGTGAGCGGCCCGATCCCCTCGAGCGACGACGCAAAAGCAGTCAGCCCGGAGCGCGAAACCCGGCCGTAGCTCGGCTTCACTCCGACCACGCCGCAGAGCGCCGCGGGCTGGCGAATCGAGCCGCCGGTGTCCGAGCCTAACGACGCGATCGCCAGATCAGCAGCCACGGCCGCGGCCGAGCCGCCACTCGAGCCGCCCGGGACACGCTCGACATCCCAGGGATTCCGCGTCGGGTGAAAGCTCGAGTTCTCGGTCGACGAACCCATCGCGAATTCATCGAGGTTCGTTTTCCCAAACGGGATCGCCCCAGCCGCTTTCAACCGCGTGACCGCGGTCGCGCCGTAAAGCGCGCGGTAGGTCCCGAGAATTTTCGAGCCGCAGGTGAGCGGCTGATCGCGCACGCTGATCGCGTCCTTGATCGCGATGGGGATGCCGCCTAACGGCAATTGCACGTCCGCCGTCTCCGCCGCGGCCAGCGCCGCCTCGAGATCGAGCGAGAGATACGCGCCGATTTTCGGGTCGTGCGCGACGATCCGCGCGTGCAGCGCGGTGATCACGTCGCGCGGCGAAACCTCCCTCACGCGGAACAATTTTTGGAGCGCGCCGATGCCGAGGCCGGGCAATTCGCTCGGCGTCATTCGAGTACTTTCGAGACGATAAAAAGCTCGTTTGCGGCCCGGGGCGCATTCCGGAGCGCCTCCGCCTGCGGGAGCGACGGCCGCACTTCATCTTCGCGGAAAACATTTAGTGCCTCAACGGCGTGCGCGGCTGGTTCGACGCCGGTGAGATCGAGTTCCTGCAACTTCGCGGCATGCGCGAGCACCTGCGCGAGCTGGGTTTGGAAGAGCGCGGTCTCTTCCGCGGTCAGCTGGAGCCGCGCGAGCTCGGCGACGTAGGCGACGTCGAAGTTGCAGCCGGGGGCGGTGACCCCGGTTCCGTCCTTGGTTTCGGCTAACAATTTTCCCTTCAGCCGCGTCCGGCGCCCGCCGGGGTCAGCGCCCCCGGCTCCAACTTCTGCGCTCACGCTTTTAGAAATGCAGGTGCGTCGCGATCCAGATCACGGCCACGGAGAGCGCGAGCACAAGGACGAGAAAGAGGAGGCGGCCTTCGCTCTTTTGCTTGCGCAGCGCGCGCTGCGGACGGCGGTCCCAGAGATCTTCGCCGTAGCGTTTGTCGGCCGGGCGGGCAAAGACATCGAGCCGCCGGCTCTCGCCAGACGCGCGCTCGACGAGTTCTTCGCGCTGCCGGCGCGAGGTCTCGGCGGCGACGCGGGGCGCGTCCTCGATCATGCGCTGGAGATCGTCCATCTGCTTGCGCAAATCGTCTTCGCGCTGCTTCAACTCCAGCTGCTTCTGGGTCAGCGGGGGATTGGAAGAAGGACGGCGACGGGCCATTCGCCTAACGAGCCCCCCGGGTCATGGTGAGAAAAATGACGAGCGCGATGATTCCGAAAACGATCAGGGGCAGGGTAAAGGCGAGGCCGATCTGGAGCCATTGCACGAAGGAATTCGCCGGGCTCGCGACCTCGTAGCCGCTGGTCGTTTCCGGCAGCGGCATGTCGCGATGTTCCTCATGGCTGTTCGCCTGGAGGCGGCTGCGCTGCTGGCTGTACTCGGTCCGCGCATCGTCCACCGTGCTCAGGGCGCGGCTCAGTTCCTTGGTTAAATCGGAGGGGTTCCAGGTCTTCGCATCGATCGCCTCGAGGAGGTCGAGATGCTGGCCGAAGCTCTCGCGGGTGGCGCGGAGCTGCTCCATTTTTTTCTGCGCGTCGTAAGCTTCGCGCTCGAGGACGACGAGCGAGCGGGTGAGCTTGTCGGTCATCTCGGCGCGGCCGCGATCGAGTTCTTCCTGGCGGCGCCCGAGCTCTTCGAGCTCGCGCTTTTGTTTCTCGATTTGTTCCTGCTGGCGCTTCAGCTGGAGCAATTGCTCCTGCGCTTTTTGCACCTGGGAGTCGATCTGCTCGGTGCTAACACTTTCGTCTTCGTTGAGTTCGAGCATGGGGTCGGATGAGCGGAGTTCGGGCATTTGATCAGCGGCGGCGCACGCGGCGTCGGGTCGCGGCCCCCTTCCCGCGGACATTAATTGGGCGACTCAGGAATGCCAGATTTTTCGCGGTTCCCCTTCGTTCTCCCTCTCTTCGTCTTCTTCGTCCTCGGGCTTTCAGGAGTTCTCGGAGGAGGATTCGAGGACGAGGACGACGACGACGAAAGGGTTTGCCTAACGACCGGGCATCATCTCGAGAAGCGTGCCGCGGAAGTATTCGGTCTCGGGCAAGGTCGGGAGAACGGGATGATCGAGCGCCTGCTCGAAGCGGCGGAGGCGGCGGGCGGAACGGCGCGCATCGACGAGGGCATCGACGAGCATCTGATCGAACACTTCCGCGCCGACGTGATGAGAGCAGGAGAAAGTGGCGAGCAACCCATTCGGCGCGAGCAGCTGAAACGCCCGCACGTGCAGCTCGCGATAACCGCGGAGCGCATCGTGCAGGCTGCCCTTGCTCTTGGTGAACGACGGCGGGTCGAGAATGACGAGATCGAATTTTTCCTCGGCCTTTTCCGCGGCGCGGAGGAATTGAAAAACATCCTGCTCGACCCAGCGCACCGTGAGGTCGTTGCGCGCCGCGTTGCGCTCCGCGACGCGGAGACTTTCGGCGGCTGCTTCGACGGCGACGACTTCGCTCGCGCCGGCCTGGGCGCAGGCAAGCGCGAAGCCGCCCTGGCCGGTGAAGCAATCGAGCACGCGCCGGCCTGCGGCGTGGGCCGCGACGAGCGGATAGTTCGGAAGCTGGTCGAGATAAAAACCGGTCTTCTGCGCGTGCAGCAGATCGACCTGGAGGCGCAGGCCATTGGCCTCGATTTCGAGTTCGTTAGGCGGCGAGCCCACGAGCACCGCGCTCTGCAATTC
>JBPCRH010000128.1:0-7996 GCA_050997075.1 Chthoniobacterales bacterium | reverse complement strand
GCCTTACACGCTGCGACCACGATTGGAGATGGTGTGCTTGAACACGCTTTCTCCTACTGGCGTGAAATCTGTCGCAGTAATACTGACGCCTCCCTTACCAGCGCTTCGTTCGAGGATATTCCGCTGCCGACTCAGTCGCAGTTTCCCGAGGTCGCCGGTTTCACCGCGCAGCGTGCTTCTTTCGATCCGAGTCTCAGTACTCATCCGACAGTGGCTAACTTTCAGGTCATCGCCGTCGACCCGCAGTATAACCCAATCGCGACCGGCGCGCCCCTGATTCCGGCCATTGGGCAATCGCCGATTACTGCGACCTATTCGTATTTGGGTGAGGCGGATGTGACTCTCCCGGTGCAGGGGTCAAACATCACCACGAGAGTGCGCCGGGTCTTTCAAAAGGAGCAGCTGTCACCCTGGAACTGGGCCATCTTCTATGTTGATCCCTTGGAGATTCATCCCGGTGCGCCGATGAGCGTGACCGGCTGGGTGCACAGTAACTCTACGCTCTACACCGGGCATAACCTGCTCACCTTTCAAAGCAAAGTCACTTACGGGACCGATTGGGTGGTCGGATTCATGCCGGGTGATCCCCGTGCCATTGGCGGCAGCACCCCGGAGACGCCGACGACACCGAACTATGTCCAAGGCCTGCCTCCCGCTTTCGACGTCGCGCACCAGCCTTTCGGTCTGGACGCGTCGCGCATCTTCTCCAGTAGCGACGCTAACCCAAATAACGACAGCTACCACGAGCTGATCGAGCCTCCAGCCGCCGGCTACACCGATCCGCTGGCTGGCAAACGCTACTACGATCAAGCCGGAGTGAAGATTTCGATCGACGCCAGTAACAACGTCGTGATCAAGGATCAGTCGGGCGCGGTTCTGACCGCTGCGAGCACGGGTCTCGCGGGAAAGATCTACACCACCTTCACCAGTGCGATCACGACCAACCAAAGCATCCAGGACAATCGAGAAGGAGCTTCTGTCCGCTTGGCCACGCTCGACGTCGGTGTGGTTAGCGCGAAGATCCGGGACGGAACGCTTTCGCCCTTCAATAACGTGATCTACATCAGCGACACCAGTGCGAGTCAGACTGGCGGAAGCCCGAAGCGGGGCATTCGGCTCAAGAACGGGGCGATCATGCCGGATACCGGACTGACGGTCGCAAGTCAGAATCCAGTCTACATTCAGGGCGATTATAACACGGGCGGGAGCAACCCACCCTCCAACGCCGGTGACGCCACGCTGCCGCAGGTGAGCGGCTACACGCGCAAGCCTTGCGCAGTGGTCGCGGATGCAGTGAACATCCTTTCGAACGCCTGGAGCGACGGGAATTCATCCGGTACTCTAAGCTCGCGGACAGCCAGTAACACCACAGTGAACACCGCCGTGGTCTCTGGGATCGTCACCAGTGTAAATAATGCCTACAGCGGCGGGGCGGAGAATTTCCCCCGATTCCTTGAGAACTGGAGCGGGAAGACAATGACTTACTACGGCTCGATGGTGGAACTTTACCAGAGCCGGCAGTCGATCGGACGCTGGGGGTCGGCCAATGTTTATAACCCTCCGAATCGGCAATGGTTCTTCGACAATAACCTTCAGGTTTACACTCCGCCAGGGAGTTTGCCGGTTTACAGTTACACCAAGGGAAGATGGTTTATCGCCGATTAGTCTTAGGGATAACGGCTATGCTTCTGGCGATGCGACCGGGCGCTCGGGCGGAGCTGAATCTTTCACCCCAGCTCGAGGCCTATGAGCAGGAGGGGATTAAGATGTCGCAGCTCGGGTTCGACACGGGCGGCGGGAAGAAGGCCATTTATCAGCCACCGCCCGACTGGAAATATTCCGGAGGAAAAGATTCGCTGGAACTGCTTCCCGGAAACGCGCTCCAAGCCAAAGCGACCGTGACCAAGTGGGCGCCGAACCCGGAGATCTCACTTGAGGAAGAAGGACGAAAAGCGCTCACGGGGCGAATGGTCGCGATGCTGCCGGAAGGAAGCGAAGCAGTTAAAGTTCAGGCCGAAACTCTCAGCTCACTTCAGATCGATGGGAAGCCGACCTATCTGGTGGAAACGACTTACACCTCCTACGGGTCGAAGTTTGCCTGTTACTCGCTGCTTCTCGACCGGAAGCCGGAGCCGTTGTTTTTCCGCCTCATTTGTCGAGAGGCTGACTACGAGAAGCTAAAAGAAGCGTTTCAGCGCAGTCTCTACTCCTGGCAAAACCTGTAGAGACTTAGGAACCCGGCGCGGGCTGCTCCTGCAGCAAATGGGTGGTATCGGCGAGCAGCCGGGTCACGGCGTCCGCTTCCGTCGCATCGTAGTAGCCGCGGATCCGGCCGTGGCGGTCGACAAGGATCACGCGGGTGCTATGCATCGGTTCTCCGGGCTTATCGCCGGCTCCGACCGCGAGTTTAAAGCCGTCACGGGAGAGGCGATAAATCGTCTGCTGATCACCGGTGAGAAACTCCCAGCGCCCGGGCTGGGCGTTGAGCTTTTCGGCGTAGCCGCGCAACACCTCCGGCGTGTCGTGAGCCGGGTCGACGCTGAAGGAAACGAGCTTCACGTCCGTATCCCGGAGCGGCTTCTGCGTTTCGCTCATACGGCTACTGATCATCGGGCAAGGTCCCGGGCAGGTCGTGTAAACGAAGTCAGCGATCCAGATCTTCCCTTGGAGCTGGGCCGAACCGAAGGGCTCCCCGTTTTGATTCGTGAGGACGAACGGCGGAACCGCCCCGAGCTCGGGTAATCGGTGATCCGCTAAACGCGAGACTTCCGCCCGGCGCAGGAAAAAAAGCCCCGCCGCCGTGAGGAGCGGGATGAGGATGAGCGTGAGTTTCCAGGCGCGCGCTCGGCCGGAAAGCGGAGCGCGCGTCGGAGCGAGCGCGGAGTAGTGGGTCATTCTTTGGTGAGTACGAGCGCGGCGAGGAGCAGCGGCAGGTAAGTGATGGAGGTAAGGAAAAGAGCGCGCGCATTCGCGAGCGAACGCTCGCGGTGAAAGCGCATGGCGACGGCGACGAACCAACAGCTGAGCGCGAGCGCGATCGGCAGATAAAGGATGTTCGTTAGGCCGACATAGGAGGGAAGACCCGAGACGATGAGGAGAAGAATACAAAAGAGCACGCTCTGGCTCGAGCTCCGCAAGCCGGTGGCGTCATCGCCCGACATCATCCGAAATCCACCGCACGCGTAGTCCTCGCGATACATCCAAGCGAGCGCGAAAAAGTGCGGCATCTGCCAGATGAAGAGAATGACGAAAAGGCTCCAAGCGCCGGCGTCGATCTCACCCCGGGCCGCGACCCAGCCGATGACCGGAGGAATCGCGCCCGGGATCGCGCCGACGAGCGTATTCGCGGTGCTGATTCGTTTGAGCGGCGTGTAGGCGAAAAGATAAAGCACGACGGTCAGCCCGGCCAGGGCCGCGCAGTAGGTGTTCACGGCGAACGCGAGATAAGCAATCCCGGAGACGCCGAGCAGTAAACCGGTGAGGAGCGCGTCGCGCGGCGACAGGCGGCCGGCCGGGATCGGGCGGGTGCGGGTGCGCTGCATGAGCGCGTCGAGTTTGTGTTCCCACCATTGATTTAGTGCTGCGGCACTGGCCGCGGCGAGAGCGGTGCCGAGAACGGCGTGGAGCAACGCGAGGTAATTCATCGGACCCTGCCAGCCGAGGTAAAACCCGACCGCCGTCGTGATGAGCACGAGCGTGGTCAGGCGGGCCTTCACCAGCTCGGCGAAGTCCGCCATCGTCAGGCTGCGCTCCAGCGGAAGCGCGGGCGGTTCGATTGCAGCGGCCGTCTTCATGTGAGAACGGCCTCGGTTCGTGCGGGAGCGGGACGAGAGAAATTTCCGGTCGACTGGCGCACGCGAAATCCGATCGCGGTGATCGCGACGCCGGTGACAAAGGTGACCGCACCAACCGCGACGTGAGCGGTCGCGATGTCCGCGGCTTTATTGCTCCAAATGGTGAAAGCCCCGAGGGCGATCTGCGTGACCACGAGATAAAGCCAGAAGGTTGAGAGCCGGCCAAGTGGCGGCGTCGCCGGTCCATTTCGCCGCACGAAAAACCAAAACGCGAGGCTACCCGCGCCGATCAGGACTGCCCCAGCGCGGTGCGCCATCTGCAGCCAGATCTGACCGGCGGTCACGTCGGAGAGCGCGACGCGATCGCGGGCGGTATTGATCCGCGCGATCGTGGCCGGATCGGTTTTTGGAATCACCTGGCCGTAAGCGAGGGGAAAGTCGGTGATGGAAAGATCGCGGTGCTGATGCCGCATGGTCGCTCCGAGTCCGAGCTGTGCGTAGATCATGAGGGTAACCGCGAGCGCGAAGGCGCCGACGTTTTGCCTAACGACCGCGCTACCGAGCCGCCGCCAGGTCGGCGAAAGCGCGAGCGCGATCACGACAAGGAGGGCGAAGTAACCCTGGGCGACGCAGGCGTGAAAAATCCCGATCTGATCCTTCATCAGGGTCACCCGCAAACCGCCGAGCACGCCTTGGACGATGACCAGGCCTAACGACACCCAGCCGAGCGTTTTCAGCCAGCGTTCGACCGGGGAAAAAGCGAGCCAGGTCGCGAGGATGATGGTGAGAAAACCAACGACCGAAGCGATCAGCCGGTGGGTGTGCTCGAAGAAAATCCCGCCGACCCATTGGGAGGCGGGGAAGTAAAACATGTTGTAGCCGAAGGTCGTCGGCCAATCGGGCACGGACAGACCGACGCCTTTGCTCGTGACCATGCCGCCGCTGCAGATGAGCAGAAGCGTCGCGCCCGCGGTGAACCACGCAAATGCGCGGAGCGCGGGACTGTAGCGGCGGTCTGTGACCGTCGCGGTTGTTTCCGAAATCGGAATGTCGGCAGATCGCATCGGCTTCGGCGGTCGCAGACCGCCGCTCCAATTATCCGCCGCCTGGGTTGCCAGTTTTCGGGGCGCCCGGAGGCGGCACGGTGCCAGGCGTCGGGCCGACCGCCGGTTCGCCCGGGGGCCGCGCGAGCGCCGGCGGCGCACTTTGATTGCCGGAAAGTTCCATCCGCTCTTTCAGCCAGGCCTGATAATCATCCGGCGTATCGACGACGAGCATGCCTTTCATGCTGTAATGGCCGAGCCCGCAAAGCTGGGCGCAGATGACCTCGTAGTTGCCAGTTTTGATCGGCTTGAACCACATCGGGATGATCTGGCCGGGAATCGCGTCCTGCGCGATCCGCATCGCGGGAATGTCGAAATCGTGGATCACGTCCTTCGATGAGACATCGATGATGACGTTGCGATTGACCGGAACGTGCAGTTCACCGAGCGCGGTGAGGTCGTCTTTGCCGGCAGGGTCGGCCGGGTCGAGAACGAGCGGATTCGCGTTCGAGACCAAGTCGATGTCGCGGCGCCCGAAGACTCCATCAGGCCCGGGGAGATGGAAGGTCCAGTTAAACTGCTGGCCGATCGCGTGGACGAGGATGGCGTCTTTGTCCGCGGGGAATTCGTTCACCCGTTTCGCCCAGAGCGGAACCGCGAAACCGATCAGGAGCACCGCTTCAATCAGGACGACAGCAAATTCCAGGTGGCTCGAGATCCCGCTGGTCACCCCTTCGTGGCTCGCGACCGGGCTGCGGCCCTGCCGAAAACGAATGAGCACGTAAATGAAAAAGGCCGACCATCCGACAAAGAGCACCCCCATGAACCAATGGCTGAATTCAATGATGTGATCGATCTGGTAGCCGTGCGCTGAAGCATTCGGCGGCATCCCCATGAGTTCGTTGATCAACGCGAGACTAGTCATATTTATCCAGATCCTCGTCGATCAATTGCTCGTGCGGCTCAAGCGGAATGGTGGCGTGCCGCCAGAGGTGCACGCCGAAAGCACTGACGCCGCCGAGGACCGACATCACCGCCGCGATCATGACCCAGATGGCGATGGCCATGTGCGCAGTCGACTTGGAATCTTTCGCGCCCATACAAGTAGCGCAGGCGAGCACCTGACCAGTGGGCGAGGCGAGCAGGCTCGCCAGGAGAACGAATATTTTTTTCTTCATCAAATCAAACGGAGCCGTTTCATCTTCCGCCAAAACCAACAGCCATAAATGACGAGAGCGAGTGCGGCGACAAACGAGACCACCGCTCCCGGCGTGTAGGCGTCCGTCGCGGAGGTCTTGTTGACCCACAGGCACCAAATCCCGAGCCCAAACGCGAGCAGGGTCGAGAAGGTGATAAAGACGATATGGAAAACCTTGAGCGACATTTAGTGAACGATCGGATCGTACCAGGCGAGATAGGTGAGCCAGAAAAGGGCGAAGACAAAAATACCGGTGAAAACGAGCACGCGGTAGATGAGTTTTTTCTCCGCCGACAAATGCATGAAAACGTAGGCGACGAGGCCGGCCTTGAAGGTCGCAAGGACGAGCGCGACCGCGACGTTCGCTTTCTGCGAGCCGAAGTTGACGTAGGAAAGGAAGACGGTCAGGAGCGTGCAGAAAAGGAGCGCGCCGCCGACCATGAGGTAGGCGCGCACATGTTTGCTGACGTCGTGGCTATTCGGCGCGTAGTGCTCCGTTTCGTGTTCGAGCGGCGTCGTCTCGGGCGGGTTATTCATCGGTTAGAGTAGGTAATAGAGCGGGAAAACGAAGATCCAAACCAGATCGACAAAATGCCAGAACAACCCCGCGACCTCAACTCGATTTGCAAGATGCTCCGGGTTTTGCCGATAGGTTTTGCCTCCGAAAAAGAATAAGTAAGTGAACACGATAACGCCGCCAAGCACGTGCAACCCATGCAGGCCGGTGATGGTGAAATAGGTCGCGAAGTAAGTGCTATGCGTGGGCAGGAACATGGTCGCGCGTTCCACGTCGGCCTTGTCGATTTTCGCCACGTGCTCCGTCGGGGGGACGTAGAGAAAATGCGGGCGATCCATCTTCGGATTCGTCGGATCGGTGTAGATCGGGTCGAGCCCGATCTCGTATTCCTTGATCTTGGGGTCATGGAGCGCCTCGTGATTATGGAGGTGACCAGTGATCTCGACGCGGGGCGGGAGACCTTCGGAGAGCAGATGCTTGTTCCCGAGGTAAGGCTCGTACTTTTCGAGCGCGCTCGGTTTGATGTAAGCGCCAAAGTGCTCAAACTTCTGCGGCCACTCATAAGCCAGCTTCACCACGAGAAAGGCGATGCCGCAGAGAATCGTGACCGCCATGTATATCTTGTAGCGGCTGTAGCGCCGCATTTTGAGCGAGGCCCAGGCGAGCACGACGGTGACGGAGGAAAGGATCAGAATCGCGGTGTTCGCGGTCCCGACCGGCACATTGAGAAGGCCATGCGGCCAGAAGCCGGGCTCGGCATCGAGCCGGAGAAAGATGTAGGCGGAAAAGAGACCGCCGAAGAGCATGACTTCCGACGCGAGGAAGAGCCAGATGCCGACCTTCGCGTTCCAAAGGCCGGTATCCGGCCGGGCCGTGACTGTGTAGGGAATTTCCATGAGTTAGATTCGTTAGGCGAAAGAGCCGAAGTTTAGTGCCCGAGCGACATGGTGGGCTCGTGCAGCCTATGTTCGTTAGGCCGAACCGGCTCCGTCTGCATGGTGAAATCCTTCTCCCGGCCCGGCAGACTGTATTCGTAGGGCCCGCGATAAACCACCGGAGCGGTGAGGAAGTTACCGTGCGGGGGCGGGGACGGCGCGGTCCACTCGAGCGTGGTCGCTTCCCACGGGTTGTCGTCCACTTTTTCCCCGTGCCAGATGCTCCAGAAGAAATTGATGATGAAAGGAATTTGCGCCAGACCCATCACCCAGGCGGCGATGGAGATCGGGATGTTCCAATGGAAGCCGCTCAGGCCCCAGACCTTTTCTGAAGCCAGGGTCCAGCCCTGCCCGCCATCGTACCAGCGGCGATGCATGCCCATCATACCCTGTAAAAACATCGGCGTGAAAATCGCGTTCATACAGATGAGCGAGGGCCAAAAATGGACCTTCCCCCAGAAGTCGCTCATCTTTCTCCCGGTCGCCTTCGGAAACCAATAATAAACCCC
>JBPCRH010000082.1:0-3705 GCA_050997075.1 Chthoniobacterales bacterium | reverse complement strand
GTGAAAACCGACATCGAAATCTGGATCGATCTCGCCGCCGCGATGGCGAAGCTCGACCGGAAGAATCCGCCGGAATACTGGACCGACAACCTGCGCGCGGAATGGAAATCGTATCCGAAACTTTGGGCAGAATTTGTTGCCCGTACTCCGGGCGTCGGCGGGATGAGCCAGGCGCGGATGGAAAAGCGAGCGGAACCGCTGCGCTGGCCCTGCCCTAACGAGAAGCATCCCGGCGTGAGCACGCTCTATCTCGATCACCCATCGTGGTACGAAGCGGCCGAGTCGCTCGATCCGAAGAATAAAGGCAAGCGTTTCCTAACCGCGAGCGGCAAAATCGAAATCTTCACCCCGGAGCTGGACGCGAAACTAGCCACGGCCGGTCATCACGCGCTCCCGATCTTTTACACCCATCCGGAAGTGACCGGAAAAAACCCCTCGATCGAGTATTCGACTGAGCTTGTGAAAAATCCGATCAATCCCGGGAATGTCACGCCTAACGTAAAGCTGGGGGTGCTGAGCGATGGCGCGGTGCACGAGAAATTTCCGCTCATGGGAATGGTCGGGCGCCCGAGTGTGGTCCACTTCGCGGGCGTGACGCAATGGACATACGACGGCAAACAGATGAACGGAATTCGCCTGGTGCAAATTCATCCCAACGCCGCCATAAAGGCCGGCGTTGAGCAGGGGGACAAGATCGTGGTCGAGAGTCCGCGCGGGTCGGTCACGGGCACCGCACTTCTCTGGGATGGAATCCGCGAGGATACCATCTTTGTTCCGAACACTTTCGGGCCGGCGCAAGTGATGGGAGACGAGTTCGGCGATCCGCGCTACGAGCCTGCGAACCTGCTCCTGGACGATCGCTATTTCGATAATCTTTCCGGGCAGCAGGCTTACAAATGTTTCGCCTGCCGGGTGCGGAAAGCGTGAGCGTCTTTCGGTAGCGCAGGCTTCACCCGCAGGCGCGGGACGCGGTAGATTCTGCAAGCTGGAAGCTTGCGCTACCTAGCAGCAGCTGCCGCCGTCGCAGCAACTGCTCGCGTCGGTCGTGACGTTGTAGTCCTGGCCTTTGGTTTCTTTCGGGTGCCGTCGCGTGGTGCGCGAGCAGTCGAAGGGCTGCGCTTCGCCTAACGGAATGTCGACGCGCGGTTCGACGAAGTCGAAGAACTCGGCATAGGGCGCTTTGCGGTAGAGGTTGTAGGTCTTGTCGCACACGGCATAACGAACGCCGCGCTCCATCCGGTGGTTGTCGTCATCGAGGACTTCGCGGAAGGGGCCGCGATAAATCACCGCCTGGTTGCGCTCGAAGCAGGCGCCTTGTTTGCCCTTGAACGCCTCGATCGTGAGGCTGCGGAACTCGAAGCCCTCGACCGTCTGCCACGGCTGCTCGTCGCGCTTCAGAATCTGGATTCCGTAGAAGCCGGCTTCGCCAAAGGCCTGGAGGAATCCTTCCTCGGTCAGCGCGCCCGAGATGCAGCCGCTCCAGAGTTCCGGGTCGGTCTGCAAATGTTCCGGCACTTCTTCGTCGGAAACGATGTCGGAGATGACGGCACGACCGCCTTTTTTCAGGACGCGAAAGATCTCCTCGAACAACTGCCGTTTCGACTTCGGCTCGACCAAGTTGAGCACGCAATTGGAAACCACGACGTCGATCGAGTCGGTCGCGACGAGCGGATGTTTCACTCTCAAATCCTGGGCCAGCTCGTCGGCGCGTAGAAACGAGGCCGCGTCAGTGATAGGCCGCGCCTGCAATTCCGCGTCGAGCTTTTCCAGATCGAGCGCCAGATCCTGGATCCGGCCTTTGCGGAACTCGACGTTGTTGTAACCGATCCGCTCGGCCACGATCGGGGCGTTGGTGCGCGCGACCTCGAGCATTTCGTCAGTCATGTCGATGCCGATCACTTTCCCTTCGCGCCCGACGACCTGCGCCGCGATAAAACAAATCTTGCCCGTGCCGCTCCCGAGATCGAGCACCGTTTCGCCCGCTTGCAGATACTTGCTCGGGTCGCCGCAGCCGTAGTCGCGCTCGATCACTTCCTGCGGGATGACCTTGAGATATTCCGGGTTGTGATCGACCGGGCAGTAAAGCTTGGTCTCGGCGGCTTTCGCTCCGGCGGCATAACGTTCTCTGACGGCGGTTTCGGCATTGATGGTGCTCATGTGGATGAAGAGGGGTCGGTGCTTATCGGATTAGATGAATGAGAGGGCTTCACGGGCTGAAGAATTCCTTTCGTGGAAAAGATATCTGCATCGAGCCTTTTTGCTACGCTCGGCATACGGGAAAGGATGCCGCTCAGCAAGATTTTTAAGAGGCTAGAGCGTGGCGTCACGGGTCCGTAACCGCGCCCTGATCAAGGCGATTTGAACGAAACCGCCTTCTGTGGGACTAATAGACCGTGAGATTCCGGCCCGCATTGCATATCGCTCGCGCACTCATTGCCGTGTTGACGATGGCTGCCTGGCTGGTGGCCTTCGATCATTGCGCGCTCGCCGGGGTCCTGCTCCAGCCCGTCGCCACTGCCGCAGTTCAGGAAAGCTGTCCCGGGCATTCGCAGCCGGAGAAACAGCAACATCAAAGCGAGTTGCCCTGCTGTAAATCGCTCTCCGCTACCATCGCCCCGCTCAAGATTTCCGCCGGTTATGACACGAATTCGTTTGTCGTGCAGCTTTTTTTCCCGGCTGACTCTCTCCTGATGAGGGGGAACTCCGAGCCGGGCATCGATGAACTGGATACCGGCCCGCCGGAGGCGGAAACTTTCGCGGAATCTGTTTTGCAGCGAAGCCTGCTCGCGCACGCTCCGCCCTGCTTGAGCTGACGACCTGACGCGCTCGCCCTTCGCGAGCTTTCGCAGGCCGTTTCGTCCGGTGCCCCAAGGGCTTCCTGCCCTTGGTCTGCACGCGCACTCTCTTCGCTCAACCAGAACCTTTTTATGCCTGACAAATTTTCATCTCCAAAAATCCGACTCCTCGCTGTGACCGGTGTGGTCGCCTTGGGCGGGTGCGCCGTCCATTTGCCGCCCGCGCCGGCTTCCGATCCGGCCGATCCGCATGCCGCCGAAGCGGCCACGGCGCCGTTGCGGCCGAAGCTGCTCGCCACCTCCCGCACCTTTGTTTCGCCGCAGGCCGACGACCGCGATCAAAAAGCGAAGCAGATGGACATGAGCAAGATGAAGGATGGCGCCATGGAGCACGACATGTCGGGCATGTTGCAGCAAGGCCACGACATGAGTGGGATGACGCCTAACCAAAAGCCGATTCCGGCCGCGGGAACCTATTTCACCTGCCCGATGCATCCCGAAATCCACGAAGCCGGCCCGGGTCAATGTCCGAAGTGCGGCATGACGCTGGTCAAGAAGTCCGGTGCGCCGGAAGGAGCAAAACCATGAAGAGACCTTTCCTCTTAACCCTCGTCGCCGCCCTCGTGACCGGCTGCGCCACTCCCAGCGCTTCGCTCGACCGCGTTCAGGACACGGTCGGGGCGCGCACCGGCAAACGCGTGCACTGGAATCGTGGCGGCCCGGAAGACGCCCAGATCGAGCAGGGTGTGCAGGCGCTCTTGCGTCGGCAATTAACGGCCGGAAGCGCAGTCCAGATCGCGCTCCTCAACAATCGCGAGCTGCAAGCGCGGTTCGAGGAAATCGGGATCGCGCAGGCCGACGTCATCCAGGCGGGGTTGATCACGAATCCGAATTTCTCGGCCAGCTTCCG
>JBPCRH010000054.1:0-2978 GCA_050997075.1 Chthoniobacterales bacterium | reverse complement strand
CGTTCAAGGTCACGTTTCCGGTGCCTTGGGTGAAAGTGATCACGACGTTGGTCGCCGCCTGATCGGTCTCCACCCGGATCGGCACCGCGCGCTGATCGGCCGTCGGATTGGCCACGTCGGGGAGGCTGATGATGTAAGGCTGGCCATCCGAATCCACCGCCGGCGGCGTGACGATGTTGTCCTTGATGACTGTAACTGGCTTCGCTTTCACCAGGCGGAAAGCTTCCAGCGGCACGCCCCCGACCGGCGGCGTGTAAGTCACGTCGATCGTGTGCAGGAAATCCGGCATATCATTGTAGAGATTCGGCAGGGTGAAGGCGAGCTCGTGATAGTCCGAGGTGACGTTGTAGTTGATTGAGTAATCGGCGCGATCCTGGGCCACACCGTTCGCCGGCGAACCAGATTCGCTGCTCGCGAGCTTGATCAGGAAACGATTAATCAGCTCCGTCGTGGTGGTGCCATCGGAGAGCGACTTACTGAACCAGACATTCATCACGTAGCTCGAGTCGACGACCGTGCCGTCCGTCGGCGGGAAGGCGACGAACATCTTCTGCGCCGGGCCGTTCGCGGTCACGTTGCGGGTCAGCGTGGTGTAGTGACCGGCGCTGTCGCCTAACGAGAAGTCCTTGAACGCCGCCGAGGAAAGCTCGCGCAACCGCACCTGGATATGGGCCGCGGTCGAGCCGCTCGGAATGTTGTTGTAATTGAAGCGCCACTCTTTCGGGTAGCTGCTCGCGATCGTGAGCGAAGGGGTCACCTCGGTCGCGCGCGCCCAGGTGGTCGCGAAGTTGCTGTCCCAGACACCGTTCGCGTTTAGATCTTCAAACGGTTCGCCGTTGTCGCGCGTCCCGTTGTTGTTCGTGTCGGTGAAAGGCTCGAAGCCGTTGCCGTTGCCGCCCTGGGTGCGGGTATTCGCGTCGTTGTTCGAGGCGTCGGCGTCATCCAGGTGATACCAGACCTCGGTCACGCTCGGATCGGTCCGCACGACCACCCCATATCCGGAGCCGCCGATGGTGTCATTCTCGGCCGGGAACTTGATCTCCCCCTGCGGCGCCTGCGCGTCGTAGTAGAAGGTCTGCTTGAAGGTGTTGTAAATCGAAGCCTGTCCCAAGCGATTCAGGAAAGCCCGAGCGCGAATGATGTGGAAGCCTTCACTCAGCCCGGTCTGGGTCGCGCCGAAATCGGCGTGCGGAAAGATCGTCGCTGTCGTGGCGTTGAGCGGGTTGGTCTTGAACGTGGTGAGCATGTTCACCTTCCGCCCGACCTCGGTCGCGCCGGAAGGAAATTGGCTCGACTGCAGAGTCTTAAAGATCCCGAGCTTGTATTTGATCGTGCCGGCCGGACGGGGAACGGTGTTGTTCGCCCACCAGTTATCGCCGTTACTCTCGTTAGGCGATTGGTAAAGCAGCTCCGCGACCTGGGTGGTGCCGAGCCCGGTGCCGCCGGCGCCTTCGGGATTGGAGCCGTCATTGGTGAAATAGAAAAACATCCGGAACCCGCTCCCGACGCCGTTTGTCTTGGCAAAGACCTGCAGGGTCGAACCGTTGTCGACCAGTTGGATGGCGGGATGCACGCCACCCCAAGTGCCGAACCCGCCCGTCGGATCGTGGAAGACGAAGGTCGCCGCGGCGGCGTCCTGCGGATTAGCGCCGCCGCCATTGACGGTGGCGGCGCCGACCGTGTAGGTCTCGGCGCCCGCGGAACCGAAAGTGCAGCGCGCGGTGTTGATCGCGGCGAATTTTTCCGGCCCTTCGCGATCGACGAAGGTCGGTTGCTCGTAGCCCAGGAAAACATCGGTCGACAGTCCCGGCGGATGATCGCGCTTGCCGATCGGGTCGTTGCTGTCGCCGGTCCCGTTCAGATCCACTCCGCCATCGAGCTGGAAGAGAACATTTTCCGCCGAGCCATCCGTGCGCGCGGTGAAGGTGAGCGCACTGCCATTGGTGACCCGAGGAATCGTGAAAGGATAGGAGTAACTCCCAGGGACCGCGCCCGCGACGCCATAGGGGTTAAAGTTAGGATCTCCGTCCGGCCCATCCTTGCGGAGGTAAGTCAGGGAGCTGACCGGCTGTCCGCCTTGCCGGATCGTGAGCGGCTTGCCCCCGCCTAACGACCAAAGGTTGGATTCTTCCGGGTTCCGCCAGGAGAAGGCAAAGTATCCACCGGGCGGGACAATCGTCGAGCCGTTAACGATATTGCTGGCGTAGGTGTAGAAGCCGCTGCCGTAGCTGGAGTAGTTGTAGAGATAGGCGTCGCTGCCACCGGCGGTGTGCGAGAAGCTCGTGTTCCAGCCGCTCCGGCTCTGCCCGGCGGCAGAGTTATCGTTCATCAGATAGAGCAAGGTCGCGCCGTCAGCGTCGCTCATCGTGGGATTCTCGCGTTTGTCGATCCGCTCGTAGGCGACAAAGTCGTTATCGGCGAAGCGACCGACCTGATAACCGCGCGCAAACTGATTGTGGATGTAGAGAAGGTTCGGGATTTTCGGGTCGGTGAACTGCCCGAGGAAGTTGCTGTTCGCATGGCGGGGAAAGGCGCCGCCGCTTTGGCCGAGTGTCTGCGCCTGGTGGTTGCCGTCGGTGTAGATCAGGCCAATTCCGGCGCGGGTGAGATAGAGGCCATGCTGCAAGTCGCGGTCGGTGTAGTAGTCGTTGTCGTGACTCTGCGCGTGGGTCACGGCGAGGCTGGCGGCGAAGCCGTAGCTGCCACTTTGGTCGAGCCCGGTCAGGGTCGTGCTCGGATTCCCGAGGATGCCATTCAAGTTATTCCGAAGCACGTTATCGACCAGGCGCATGCCGACGTTGAAGTAATCGGAATAGGGAGGCGGCTCGCCCAGATGCTCGCCGAACATCATCGCGTTATGCCGCGGCTTCTCGGTATCGAAAACGGACTCGCGCAGGTTGACGTTCGAGCCCTGGGCCGAGGAGTTGAACTTCGAGTCGTTGAAGCCGCGGGTAAGATTAAACTGTCGCTGCGCCTGC
>JBPCRH010000046.1:0-3832 GCA_050997075.1 Chthoniobacterales bacterium | reverse complement strand
TGGGTTTCTTCTTCTCTCTCTTTTTTTTTTTTCTCTCTTTTCCTCCCCCTTCTCTTCCCCTCCCCCCCCCCCTCCTACAACTGCGGCTTGGCCTTGTTTCGCGGTGCGAGGAGCATGTCGCGCCCGACGAGATAAAGCAAGACGCAGAGCACCCCGAACGGGAGGAGCGCGAGGAGGTCAGCGTGCGGTCCGGCGAAGAAGGGATTGTGCGCGTTCGCCCACGCGGCGATGCGATCGTTCCCCGGGGCGAGGCTCGGCCAGCCGGCCATGATCGCGATGACGATGCCGGCGAGCGCGCCGCCGGCGATGTAACCGGAAGCGAGGAGCACGCCGGAACTCTTATCGCCTTCCGCGACCAGTTCATCGTGCGTCAGATCGTGCTCTTTGAATTTATGTTTCCGCAGCCAGCGATCGACCAGCCAGCGCATCATCCCGCCGACAAAAATCGGCGTGGAAGAAGCCAGCGGCAGATAAACGCCGACCGCAAAAGCGAGCGAAGGAATCCCGCTCATCTCGAGCACGATCGCGATCATCACGCCTAACAAGACCAGCGCCCAGGGCAGTTTGTGGCCGAGAATTCCCTTGATGATGTAGGACATGAGCGTCGCCTTGGGCGCGTCGAACTTCGTCACGGTCGTGCCGTCGGGCCGGGTTTTGTGGGTGCCGTTGATGCCGGGATCGACGAGGTAAACTGCTTCGCCCTGGTCGTTCACGAGATAGCGCTGGGCCGCGCCGCCAGCGGGACCAGACCGCTGCCAGGAACGATAAAGCTGCGGGTCCATGTTCGCCTGCGCGCCCTTGAGGTGTTCCTTCGGGCCGAGCTCGGCGTCGTTCGGCGCGCGCAGGTCGGGCGGGAAATTGTGCTCCATTTTGTAGACGACTTCGCCCGCGTCGTTGACCAGATAATCGCCCGCCTCGAGTCCCGGCACGATCGAGTTCACGCCGCCCTTGGCGTTATGCAGGAGGCGGTAATGCCCGGTCGTGTCCGGCTTCAGCGTCTCGCGGAACGCGGGAAGATTCGCGACCGACACGCGCGGCGGCGTCGCGCCGGCCTCGATTTTTTGGAAGGTCGTCGGCGGCACATAGACGGTGTAGGAATCGTTTAGGACAAGCAGGATCGGACCGAGGGCGAGAGCGGAAGCGAGGGCGCCGGCGAGGATCGCGATCTGTTGAAACTTCGGGGTCGAGCCGACGAGATAACCGGTCTTCAAATCCTGCGAAGTGGTGCCGCCGTTCGACGAAGCGATGCAGACGATGGCGCCGATCGAAAGCGCGGTGACGAAATAACGCGGCCCGGTCCAGCCGACGATGAGGAAGACCAGGCAGGTGAGGAGCAACGTGGCCACGGTCATGCCGGAAGTCGGGCACGAAGAAGACCCAATCTCACCGGTCAGGTGCGACGAAACGGTGACGAAAAGAAATCCAATTACGACGATGAGAAGCGCGCCTAACAAGTTCCATTGCAAGTGCAGTTGCGGCGCGATCATGATCACGAGGAGGAGCGCGATCACTCCGCCGATGACGAACTTCATCGACAAATCCTGATCCGTGCGCGCGGTCGTGCCCTTCGACCCTTTAGTGCTCCGGAGATCGGCAGAGCCACTTTTGATGCCATGCCAGATCAGCGGCAGCGAGCGGACCATGCTGATGATCCCGCCGGCTGCGACCGCGCCCGCGCCGATGTAGAGGACGTAGGCCTCGCGGATACCATCCGGGTTCATCTGGCTGATCGGGATCGTCCCCGGCGCGAGAACGCCAGTGGCGCTCTCGCCGAAGAATTTAATCGCCGGAATGAGCACGAGATAGGCGAGCACACCGCCGGCGCACATGATCGAACCAATCCGCGGCCCGATGACGTAACCGACGCCTAACAACACCGGATCGACCGTGATCGAGATCGAGCCGGCCTTGAACGGTGCGCCGAAAATTCTCTCCGGCGTATCTTTCCAAGTCTTGAACGCCGCCATCGCCGCCTGGTAGATGAAACCAATTCCGAACCCGGTGAAAATCGTCTTCCCGCCGGTCGCGGCTTCGTCGTTCTCGAGCCCTTCACGGGAGGCCGCGGCCTTCAGCACTTCGGCGCAGGCGGTGCCTTCCGGGTATTTAAGAATTCCGTGCTGATCGACGATGAGCGCGCGCCGGAGCGGGATCATCATGAGAATGCCTAACAATCCGCCGAGCGTCGCGACGAGCATCACGCGGGTGATCTCGAGATCGAATCCTAGGATCATGATCGCCGGCATCGTCACCCCGAGACCGAAAGCGATCGACTCGCCGGCCGAGCCAGCCGTCTGCACAATGTTGTTCTCAAGAATGGTCGCGTCGCGCATCCCGAACTTCGAGAAGAGGCGGAAGAGCGTGATCGAGATGACCGCGACCGGAATCGAAGCGCTCACGGTGAGCCCGACCTTGAGCACGAGATAGAGCGACGAGGCACCAAAAATCACGCCGAGAAATGTGCCGACGAGGAGCGGGATGACGGTCAACTCCCGCATCTGCGTGCTTGCCGGGACGTAAGGCCGGAAGTTCGCGGCGAGCGGATTCGACGGCTGGTAGCCGACGATGTCCGGCATCTCGTTAGGCGGATTGCGCGGGTCGATCTTGGCCATTTCGGATTTGCCCGTCGCCTCTGTTCTGGCCTAACGAATCAGACAGTCCCAGCCGTCCGTCTCGTCATTTGCAGAATCCAGCGGTAGAGCACGACCGCGAGGATCACGAACGCGGCGCCGCCGATGAAAATGGCGGGCGTGGCAAACGATGGGCCGACCAAGGCAATCGGGCTCGGGATGCCGCTGAAACCTACGATGCCGGCAAAGATAACCGCCAGGAGGCTCTCGCCCACGATCAGGCCCGAGGCGAGTAGCACACCAAGCTGCTTGGTCGCCTCGGTGTTCTCGCGGCGTTCCGCATAGCGGTCGAACCATGCGCCGACCAGTGCTCCGACGACCACCATCAGCGTAGTCGAGGTGGGTAGGTAGATGCCGAGCCCCACCGCCAACGGCGGCAGGCGCGGCCCCTTCTTCGCGAGCCCGAGAACTTCGTCGAGCATGATGACGACGACACCGATCCCGGCACCGAGCCCGATCATGTTCCACGGTACGTCGCCGGTGATGACGCCCTTGGCCAGCGCCGAGATCAGGCCCGCCTGCGGTGCGGGAAGCGCCCGTGACGGATCAGCGCCCGGCGCCCCGAGGAACCCGTAGGTGTTCTGCAGCAACTGCATCACGGGCGGGATGACGACCGCGCCGGCGAGCACGCCGATCACCAAAGCCCACTGCTGCAGCGAGGGTGTGGCGTCGACCAGTTGGCCGGTTTTGAGATCCTGGAGGTTGTTGTTTGCGATCGACGCCACCGCGAACACGATCGCGGTGATGAACAGCGCGAATCCGACCAGCGCCTTGTCCGCACCGGCTGGCAGAAACGGCTTGACCAACAACACCAGCAACAGGGCCGCGACCACCACGACCAGAATTCCGATCCCCGAAAGCGGGCTGTTGCTGGAGCCGATCAGACCCGCCATGTAGCCGCACACTGCCGACACGAGAAAACTCATCACGACCACGAACGCCACGCCGCCGATCACGAGCACCCCGATGGCAGCGCCCAAGCCGTTCCGGATCGCGAAATCCCACAACAACCAGGCGATCGGGATAAAGCAAATCAGCGAGATCAGTCCGACGATCCCGATCGGGATGTCGTGCTCGGTGCGTGGCAGGTTATGAAGCGTGCCGGCCTTGCGTGCGCGCGACGCGCGGAACGCCCCCGCGAGACCGTCGGCCAGCGGCTTCACCAGCTTCGCCAGTGTCCAGATGGCGGCGACGCCGATCGTGCC
>JBPCRH010000017.1:0-3300 GCA_050997075.1 Chthoniobacterales bacterium | reverse complement strand
CACGGGCACTTTGCCGCTCGCCCCGGGCGCCATTCCCTATCACAAGGGCTACCTGCGCGGAGAGTGGGAATGGAAGGGATTCGATTTCGTTTCCACGATCAATTACATCAGCTCGTTCAATGACGATTCCTTCGCGCTCCTCGATGCTCAAGTGGTGGGAGGAACCGACACCGCCCCACAGTTCGACCACTACCGGCGCGTTTCGGATTACATCACGCTCGACTTGCAGTTAAGCTACGAGTTCAGGAAAACAGACGCCGCCAACGCCGCGCCCGCCCTGGTCGATCCCAAAAGCCCGGCCCCCGCGCCCGAAGCGAGCGCGAGCTTTCTGCAACGTCTGCTCTGGGGAACGAAGATAACGGTGGGCGTGAACAACGCCTTCGATCGCAATCCCCCGACTGTCCTGGGCGCGTTCAACGACACCTACGACACCTCGCTCTACAGCATTCGCAATCGCTACTACTACATCGCCCTGAACAAAAAGTTTTAGCGTTCAGGCGCGAGGAATTCGACATCGGAGGTCCCTTTATCTCGCGAAGCGCAGTGGGCGATTCGATCTCGTTACTCCAGCGTCTCCTCAGAGCGGTTTCGACGGGCGCAAAAATGAATCTTTCCGCTCGGCCTCAACGCTGCTAATCATCAGACTCGGATGAACCGCTCACACATTAAATGGATCCCCATCGTGATCGCGGGACTGATCTTTGCCTGGCAATATTTCGGCTCCGAGAAGTTTGTGAACCCGGAGACCGGGCGGAAAAGCCACGTCGGCATGTCAGTGGAACAGGAAGCCGCGCTCGGCTTGCAATCTTATCAGCAAATCCTGGCGCAAACGCGCCCGGTCGAGTCCGGGCCGGAGCTGGAAACGGTCAAGCGCGTCGTCCAGCGTCTGGTCGCGGCGGCGGGCGAAGCTGGGCAAAATTACCAGTGGCGCGTTTCGTTAGTCCAGGACGACCAAGTGAACGCGTTTTGTCTGCCCGGCGGGGAGATAGTCGTTTACACCGGCATCCTCCCCGTCGCCCAAAATGAGGCAGCCCTCGCGACTGTGCTCGACCACGAGATGGCGCACGCGATCTCGCGGCACGGCGCGCAGCGCGTGCTGCAACAAAATCTCACCCAGACCGCGATGACCGGGATTGCCGTTTCGCTTTCCGATATGGACTACGACAAGCAACGGACGGTGATGGGAGCCCTCGGCGCCGGCGCGCAGTTTGGCATCCTCATGCCCTTCAGCCGTAACCACGAATCCGAAGCGGACGCAATCGGCCTGATCTATATGGCGCGCGCCGGTTACGACCCGGAGGAGAGCATTCGCTTTTGGGAAAGGATGGAGCAAGCAGGTGGCGCGGCGCCGCCGGAGTTTCTCTCGACCCATCCCGGGCATGGCACGCGGATCGCGCAGTTGCAGGCGCTGATGCCGAAAGCGCTGGAGGAATACCGCAACGCCACGGCGTCTCGATAGGAACGGGCTGGCCGCGTGCCCCTATTCCAAGGACGGCGCGCTTGTTTCCGAGGACACGATCATTCGGCGAGACTTCGCTGGCGCTCGGCGTAAAGCTCGCTCCAGCGGCTCTGGTTCATCGCGCACATCGGGACCGCTTCCCACTTCCCGCTCGCGCGGTTTTTGACCGCGCCTTTGAAGACGCAGGATTCTAGTCGCGCCTGCACTACGGGATCGTTAGGCGCGTTCGCGACCTGCGCGGCGTCCATGAAGTTGTGGGTGCCGATGTTGATGGTGTGCGCGCGGCCCCGGAGCGCCGCCCACGCGAATTCGCGTGGGAGCGCGCCGGAAAACAGCAGCCTCGCCATGCGACCGAAAATGCGGACCGCCAGTCGAGGGTGCCGCGCAAAAGCCCCCGCCACGCGGTAGCCGAGAAGCGAGCCACTTTTGGCGTCGCCTTCGGTCGTCATGGTGGAAATTGCGCCGAGTTTTTCCAGGACCTCGGCAAACAGATCGCGAGTTTTTGTGTCCGGTGGGAGCAGCGGAAAAAAACGTCCGCTGCTTTCCGCGACGAGCAAGCTGGCGCCTTGATTGCAGTCGGGGTGGCCGCCGAGATAAGCGCTACCATCGAGCGGCAGGCCGATGCCGCGACAGAGTTCCCGCCAGACGATCGCGGGCGTGACCGGGTGCGCGGAAAAAATGGTGCGGCCCGTGTTGGCCTCCGGTTGGAAGCTGAGGATGCGCCAGATTTTCGAGCGCCGCGGGTCGGCCAGAAACCAGCGCACGACCTCGGCGACGGAACCGATGTTGCGCTCAGTGACGGTGCAGTTGTGCGCCAGCTCGAAGGGCAGTCCGGTGCGCTGGCGCAGGTCGAGCGCGAGTTGGGTGAAAGCTTCCCGCAAAGGGTGCAGATCGACTTCACTCGTTAGGCGATTGATCGGGTAGCCGGCGCGGCCGGCTTGAGTCATATCGATGTGCACCGCCATCTGGCGAAGGCCGCCGGCGACGGCGAGTCGATCGAGGAACTCGGGATGTTCGAGCAGGGTTTGGCCATGCGTCATCAACATCGGAACGAGCCCGGCCTCTACCGCATAACGCACCACCGCAACCAGCTCGTCCTGCCGGCCGCTCCGCCAGTAGGCGTCGGCGACGTCGCCGCAGGTGATCTGCAAACCGGCACGGGGTCCCTGGACGCGACGGTTGGCGTCGATCTGTTCCTTCATCTGGGCGAAGGAGGGAATCGGGATCTCGTTAGCTTCTTTGGGCAGGTAACAATGGGTGCAGCGGAAAGAACAATAACTCGCGCCCGTGGTGAATCCGCAACGCGTCAGATGCCGGCCGGCCAGTTGATTCGGAGTCTGCAGCTCGCGCGGCAGCGCCTCCCAGCGGGCACGGAGTAGTCGCTGCTTCTCCGGGTTTAGCGGATACCGGAAGGCCCGCCAGCGGCGCTGCCAGAGCTCGATCGATGCCATGAAGAAAGGAGCCCCGAGACGGGAATCAATTCCCACCCAAGCAGGAAAGAGGAATTGGAGGCAAGGGGATTCGAACCCCTGACATCCAGCTTGCAAAAGTGGCTGCTTACGCAGGTATTGTCACACAGTGGCTGTCACACTTCAGCCGTCAGGTTTACTTGCTTTCGGGCCTGGAGGGCTTTCCCCGCTTTCTCTGGGAGGCAATTCTTTCGGAAATAAGTCGCCCACGTTTACACGGAGCGCTTTGGCAAGCAGAAGCAGTTCGTAGTCAGCAACGCACCGCAAGTGCGATTCGATTTTTGATACCGCAACGCGGCTTACGTTCCAGCCGATAATCTGAAGCCGCGCGGCGAGGTCGCGCTGTCGGAGCCCCCGCGCCCAACGAAGCTG
>JBPCRH010000453.1:0-3109 GCA_050997075.1 Chthoniobacterales bacterium | reverse complement strand
TCGCCTAACAAGGCCACGACCCGATCGCGGGAAATTAACTTCCGCACCGCCGTGGCCGCTTCGCCCGGCTTCGACTGGTCGTCTTCGGTAATGAGATTGATCTTCTTCCCGAGAACGCCGCCGGCGGTGTTCTCGGGAAGAAGATTAATCTCATCACCGAAGACGACCAGTCGAAGCCGGGCGAAGCGGCCACAGCGGTGCGGAAGTTAATTTCCCGCGACCGCGTCGTGGCTTTGTTAGGCGAGATCGCCTCCTCCCGCTCGCTCGAGGCCGGGCCGATCGCGCAGCAGAGCAAGATTCCGATGATCACCCCGGGCTCGACCAACCTGAAGGTGACTCAGATCTGCGATTACATCTTTCGGGTTTGCTTCATCGATCCCTTCCAAGGCGAGGTCATGGCGAAGTTCACCCTTAACACTCTCCATAAGACAAAGGTCGCGGTCCTGATCGACGTGCGCCAGGATTACAGCGTCGGGCTGGCCGCGGCTTACAAGGACTATTTCACCAAACACGGCGGCACCATCGTCGCGGAACAGAGCTACAGCGCAGGCGATCAGGATTTCAAGGCGCAGCTTACTTCGATCAAAGGTACGAATCCGGAGGCAATCTTCGTGCCGGGTTATTATAACGAAGTCGGCCTGATCGCACGCCAGTCGCGCGAGTTAGGAATAACCGTCCCGCTCATGGGCGGCGACGGCTGGGATTCGCCAACCCTGACCCAGATCGGTGGCGCCGCGATGGAAGGTAACTTCTTTTCCAACCACTTCTCGACCGATGACACCTCGCCGATCGTGCAGGGTTTCGTGAAAGACTATCACGATCGTTTCGGCAAGGAGCCCGACGCGATGGCGGCGCTCGGTTACGACGGCGCGGGGGTATTACTCGATGCCATGAAACGCGCTGGGAGCACCGACCCGCAAAAACTGCGCGACGCAATCGCGGCAACGAAGAACTACGAAGGAGTGACCGGCACGATCACGATCAACGAGCAGCGCAACGCCACCAAGTCGGCGAAGGTGCTCACGATCAAGGATGGGAAGTTCCACTTCGTGGAGACGATTGCGCCGTAAGGGAAACGATGCGGCACCGAAACCGTTGTAGACGTTTCCCTCTGGGAAACGCGGGTCTCGAGGTGAGTGCATCACGAGAGCCGCGAGTGGAGCCGTCCGCCGCGCTTCGCAGAGCAAAGCGTCTACAGGGTTAGAAACGCCGTATGAGTGAGTTCATCCAACAGCTCATCAACGGCCTCTCGTTAGGCTCGATCTACGCGCTCATCGCGCTGGGTTACACCATGATCTATGGCGTGCTTCGCTTCATTAACTTCGCGCACGGCGATGTCTATATGGTCGGCGCGTTTAGTGGTTACTACCTCGGCCGTTGGCTGATCAACAGTCTGGGGATGCAGTCAGGAGTCTTACTGCTCGTTGTCGTCCTCGTAGGCGCGATGATCTTCTGCGCGCTGGCGGGGTTGGTCATTGAACGGCTGGCTTACCGACCTTTGCGGAACAGCCCGCGATTGACCGTGCTCATTACCGCGATCGGTGTCTCACTCTTTCTCGAGTACTCCGGTCAGGTTTTCTTCGGCGCCGATCCGAAACCGTTTCCTTCGCTCATCCCGGATCGGACGATTAACTATGCGGGACTTACTTTCACGAATAAGGGACTGATCGTCCTTGGTGTGACTATCGTCCTCTTGATCGGACTGACTTTTATCGTCAAGAAGACGCGCATGGGCATGGCGATGCGCGCGCTGTCCTTTAATCCGATGGCGTGCTCGCTCATGGGGATTAATAATAACGTGATCATCTCTTTCACGTTTGGCCTTGGTTCGGCCTTGGCCGCGGCGGCGGGGATTCTTTCGTCGCTAAACTACCCGGTCATCACTCCGTTGATGGGGTTGCTGCCGGGGATTAAAGCTTTCGTCGCCGCGGTCCTCGGTGGCATCGGGAATATCCCCGGCGCGGCGCTCGGAGGACTTATCCTGGGCGTGTCCGAGACGATGATTGTTGGCTACGGCGATAAGATTCATGTGCCGCCGAGTTACCGCGACGCGGTCGCTTTCGTCCTCCTGATTGCCATCCTTCTTTTCCAGCCGTCGGGTTTGTTGGGCAAAGGAAACGTGGAGAAAGTCTGATGCGCCAGCACTCCAAGCTCGTGCTCCTCGCGGCCATCGTCGCCAGTCTGCTCGTCTCGCAGTTCGTCCAGCTCAATCCCTACTTCTCGATTGTGGTCATCAACATCGGGATCAACATCATCCTCGCGGTCAGCCTGAACCTCGTGAATGGCTACACCGGCCAGTTCTCGCTCGGTCACGCCGGCTTCATGGCCATCGGCGCCTACGCTTCTGCGGCCGTGACCAGCTTTGGCGGGCCGCGCTGGTTTGATTCGTTAGGCGGAGTCAATACCGCGACCACGACCGGGCTGTTCGTGCTCGCGCTGATCATCGGCGGACTGGCCGCGGCGGTCTTTGGGCTCATCGTTGGCGTGCCGTCGTTGCGCTTGAAAGGCGATTACCTTGCCATCGCCACGCTCGGGTTTGGCGAAATCATCCGCGTCATCATCCAGAATATGGAGACGATGGGCGGCTCGCGCGGCTTCTCGGTCGCGGGTGTTTACACGACGATCTTTTGGACCTACTCGGTCGCGGCAATCACGATCTATGTGGTGGTGAATCTCGTCCATTCCGCCTATGGCCGCGGCTTCCTCACGGTGCGCGACGACGAGATCGCAGCGGAAGCAATCGGCGTAAACACGACGAAGTATAAGGTCGTCGCTTTCGTGCTCGCTTCGTTCTTTGCCGGAATCGCGGGCGGACTTTACGCCCACTTTATCGGCTATCTCACGCCGGAAGGCTTCGGGTTCATGAAGTCGATCGAGATCATCGTCATGGTCATCCTCGGCGGGATGGGGAACACCGTTGGCGTGATCTTTGCCGCGATTCTTCTGACCATTCTGCCCGAGGTGCTGCGGCCGGTGCAGGAGTATCGCATGGTCATTTACTCCCTCCTGCTCGTCATTCTCATGCTGACGCGGCCGCCGGGCTTGTCTGGCGGCCTTAACTGGCGGAGATGGAATTGGCTGCGCCGCAAAAAGATTCCGGTCGACGATG
>JBPCRH010000357.1:0-2833 GCA_050997075.1 Chthoniobacterales bacterium | reverse complement strand
TGTCGTTTCCCTCCGCGAAAAGATGGAGATCGAGCTCGCCCATGATCGGCCCGTAGCTGTAGGGATCGTGCGCGGTCTGCTCGGACCCGTCGAAGGCGATCACCTTCACGAGATAGGCGAAAGCGCGGGTCTCGTTCGGGATGGTCGCCTGGTAAAGTCCCTCGATGTGCAGCCGTTCCGCCGGGAAAATCTGCTCCGGATGGTCCGCGGAAATGATCACGATTTCCTTCGCTTCCGGGCGGAAAATACGGATGACGAGATCGTCGCCCGCGCGATGCGGACCGAGAACGCGGAAGGGATCGGAATGAGCCCCGTGGAGCAGAGCGGCTATCTCGTTGGGGTCGAGTGGGTGGATGGCAAATGAACTCATGCGTGGGCAAACAGACTAACGGCAGAGGTGGGCATTGCAAAATTCTCCCGGAGGACAGCCCTCGCGGCCGAAACCAAATCCCGTCGGCCGCTCATCTCCGAACGAAACCGCGAATCCCGTAGAGCCATCGAGAAAATACGAGACCGCCGTTGGAGAGCGGAGCTCCTGCGAGGCCGGGCGTGGAGCCAGGGAAAAACGCGCGGATTGCATCGGCGGATTCGCAGGAGCTCATCCCTCAAGGCATGAAGCCGGGCCACGTATTTAACCGGCCTAAGCAGGGATTTTGCAACGACGCTACAAGGTTACACGACGGGATCCCTCGACTGCGCTGCGCTGCGCTCGGGATGACTTTCGGTTTTCAATCCCGCGAACGTTGTCCGATACTCGACCGATGGACCGACCGCTGCCCGAAGATCCCGCCGAGGCCCTGCTCCATACCTACAGTGTGGGCGGCGGAATTAACTACCTCGCCGCCGCCGCCAGTTTGCCGTCGCGTCCCGCGATCGATGCCGCCTGCGTCGATCTGCTCAGCCTGCTCTTCCCTGGTTTCCACGGCGAACCGCTGGTCGACCCGGGCGATCTTCCCGATGTCACCCGCATCCGCATTCGTTCCCTGCGCGCGCGGCTCCTGCCCGAGATGCTCAAAAGCCTCGGGCGCAGATCCGACGCCGCCGCTCGCAAACGGACCGATGCCGAAGAGATCCTCGCGGACTTTCTCATGCAACTCGCCCCCGTCCGCGAGATGCTCTGGTCCGATCTCGACGCCGCCTACTAGGGTGACCCTTCGGCCACGAGTTTTGAGGAAGTCATTCTTGCCTACCCGTCGCTCGAGGCCATCGCCATCCAGCGGCTCGCGCACATTCTTTACCGGCACGACCTTCCGCTCATCCCGCGCATGATGACGGAATGGGCGCACGGCCAGACCGGGATCGACATCCATCCCGGCGCGCGCATCGGCAGTCACTTTTTTATCGATCACGGGACTGGCGTGGTCATCGGCGAAACCTGCGTCATCGGTTCCAACGTGAAGCTTTACCATGGCGTCACCCTCGGCGCGCGCAGCTTCGAGAAAGACGAACACGGCCACATCAAGAAAGGCGGTCAGCGTCATCCCAGAGTCGAAGATAATGTCACGATTTATCCGAACTCGACCGTCCTCGGCGGCCAGACCGTGATCGGTGCCCGGAGCACGATCGGCGGCAACGTCTTCCTCACCCACAGCGTCCCGCCCGATTCCCTCGTCTCCTACGAAGCGAATCAACTCCAAGTCGTGCACAAAATCCCGCGCCCCGCGCCTCGGCCTAACGAGTCGCTCGTGCGATGATTTACCTCGATCACAACGCCACCACCCCGCTCTGCGCGGCCGCGCGCGCTGCGCTGGAGCCGTATCTCGCGCGCCACTTCGGTAATCCCTCGAGCGTGCACGCAGCCGGCCGCGAAGCCCGGGCCGCGATCGATAACACGCGCGATGCTCTCGCCAGTCTGCTCCGGTTCCGGCCTAACGAACTCATCTTCACCAGCGGCGGCACGGAAGCGAACAATCTCGCGCTCCTCGGGCCCGCCCGGTCGCTCGCGCCGCAGGGCAAACACCTGATCAGCAACCGCGCGGAACATCACGCCGTCTTGAACACGCTCGAGCATCTCGCCGCGCGGGAAGGATTCGAAGTCACGTGGCTCGACGTTTCGAGCGAGGGCCTGATCGATCCGGCAGCGCTCGCCGCGGCGATCCGGCCCGACACGACTTTGGTCTCGATCATGACCGCGAATAACGAGACCGGCGTGATCCAACCGATGGCGGAAATCAGCGTGATTTGCCGCGGGCGCGGCGTGCTTTTGCACAGCGACATGGTGCAGTCGTTTGGGAAGACCAGCGGAGTCATCCCGAGCGAAGCCCCGCGGCCGCGGGGCGCAGTCGAGGGATCCCGTGGCGCTGCCGTGAAGCCCGGCCACGAGCGCTTCCCAGATACCCGACGGGATCCTTCGACTCCGCTGCGCTCCGCTCAGGATGACCGCGATCTGCTCTCCCTGGTCGATGCCGCCAGCTTCGCCGCGCATAAATTTTACGGCCCGAAAGGTGCCGGCTTCGTCTACCTGCGGGCGGGTTTGCCGATCGAGCCGATCCAGTTCGGTGGCTCGCACGAGGGCGAACGTCGTCCCGGCACCGAGAATGTCGCGGCCATCGCCGGGATGGCCGCCGCCGCCGAGTTCGTGTCGCAGAATCCGCCCAACGAGACCGCGCTGCGCGATCGGCTCTGGAGCGGGACTCGCGAAATTTTTCCCGCCGCGCAGCGGAACGGCGGCGGCGCCCCCCAGCTCGCGAATACCCTCAACGTCAGCTTTCCCGGCCACTCTTCCGAGACCCTGCTCATGGCGCTCGATCTCGAAGGCGTTTGTGCCTCGAGCGGCTCGGCCTGCATGGTCGGCTCGGTCGTGGCCTCGCACGTTTTGCGCGCGATGGGATTT
>JBPCRH010000354.1:0-4714 GCA_050997075.1 Chthoniobacterales bacterium | reverse complement strand
GTCGAGCGCGGCCTGACGTTCCTCGCGCCGCTGCAGGCATTGCAAACGCCGCCCGTTAAAAGTCCGTTGCAGTTTCGCCACGAAAGCGAGCGCGTCGCGGGTGAGGATTTCTGCAAATGCGGGAGTGATTTCGCCCCGGACTTCGACGCCTTCTGGAGCGAAAATCTGATCACCGTTTGTCATAGCGTTGAAAGTGGTTCGTCATCGCGGAGACGTCCGCGCGCATATTTCAGGATAATAAGAGCGCTGATCCGGGTTGCCGCGAAAGGAACGTTCGGGTAGCGGTCGCCGCGGCGACTTGGTCGCGCTGTTTCAGCGCGACGAACTTTCTGTTTGGCGGAGATCCCCATCCGTTCGCGCGTCAAGGAAAGTTCGCGACGGTGGAACACCGTCGCCAGCCCACGGAACGTGGGCGTTACCCGGAGTAGGCCGCGAGCGCGGATTGGTAGATCACGCGCAAGGGCTGGCCAGTGCGTTCGCTCGCCGTGCGGCAGCTTTCGTATTCCGGCGCGACCTGCACGACCGCGCCGTCAAGCAGACCGAGCTTCAGCGTGACCTCGCCATAGCGCGTCGTCACTTGCTCGAAGCGGCGTTCGACTTTGTAACGCTCTTTCTCGCTCCGGCGGACGCCGAACGCACTCGTCTCGGTGAGGAGCGCGTGGACGATCGTTTGTTCCAGCGCCGGCTCGCAGAGGACCGACAACTGCACGCCCGGCCGATTCTTTTTCATTTGCACCGGAGTGAGGGTGACGTCGAGAGCGCCGAGCGCGAGGAGCTTTTCCAGAACGGCGCCGGTCAGCTCCGGCGAGAGATCGTCGAGGTTGGTTTCGATCTCGATGATCGTGTCGCGGGCGAGAGCGTTCGCGGTGGCGTGGCCAAGGACCGCGCGCAAAACATTCGGCCGCACCGCGAGATCGCGCGCGCCGATACCGTAGCCGACGCGCTCGATTTCCATCCGCGGCATCGGCCCGAAAGACTCAGCAAATTCGCGCGCGATCGCCGCGCCCGTCGGCGTGATCGATTCCCAGTTTTCATCCACCTGCTCGAGCTCGACGCCACGCAAAATCTCCAGGGTCGCCGGCGCCGGCACGGGAAAACGCCCGTGCGCGCAGTCGATCCAGCCGCGTCCCTCGCGGAGCGGGGAGACGATCACCCGTGGTTGTCCGAGCTCTTCAAGCGCGACGCACGCGCCGACGATATCCGCGATCGAATCGATCGCGCCCACCTCATGGAACGCCACCGCGGCCACGTCGACGCCGTGAATCTTGCCTTCGGCTTGGGCGATGCGCTCAAAGATGGCGAGCGATTTTTCCCTCACGAACGCCGAGAGCGCGCTGGCCTCGATCGCGTCCCGGATCGCGGCGTGGTGCGTGTGCGCGTGTCCGTCCGGCGCGGGGGCGTCGACGATGAACTTCATCCCGCTGATGCCCAGTCGCGTTTGCTTTTCGAAACGCAACGGCACGTCGCCTAACGACAACTTCCTCAGCTCACGCTCGATTGTCTCCGGCTCCACCCCGAGGTCGCAGAGCGCGCCGACTGTCATGTCCCCGCTGATCCCGGAGAAGCAGTCGAGATAAAGGAGACGCGTCATCGGAAGAAGAAGGAGCCACAGGCGCGCGCGAGAAGCAAAATGGCCCTGCGTTGCCGGGGGAGATTTTCGCCTCTACTCTGCCGGATGCATTTCTCGCCGACCGCGCTTTTCACCCTCGTCCTCGCCGCCGCCCCGCTCGCGGCGCTGGCGCAGCAAACTCCCAAGGATGTGGCGGTCGCGGAGCTGCCGTCGTTGCTCACGATCTACAAGGATCTGCACACCCATCCCGAGCTCTCGACCAAAGAGGAGCGCTCCTCCGCGATCGTCGCGAAGGAACTAAAAGCTGCTGGTTACGAGGTGACCGATCACGTCGGCAAATACGACAATGCCGCGCAAACCGGCTACGGCGTTGTCGGGATGATGAAGAACGGCGACGGCCCGACCGTGCTCATCCGGACGGATCTCGACGCGCTTCCCGTGCATGAGGAAACCGGCGCGCCCTACGCGAGCACGGTCACGGTCAAGAACGACGCCGGTCAGGACGTCTCGGTCATGCACGCCTGCGGGCATGACATTCACATGTCGACCTTCATCGGCGTGGCGCGTTCGCTCGCGAAGTTAAAAGACCAGTGGAAAGGCACCGTTCTCATGGTCGCGCAGCCGGCGGAAGAGCTCGGCACTGGTGCGCGCGCGCTCTTGAAGGACGGGCTCTACACCCGCTGGCCGAAACCTGATTTTGCGATCGCGCTCCATGATGACGCGGAGATCGCGACTGGGAAAATCGGCGTGACCGAAGGTTACTGTTACGCCGCGGTCGACTCGGTCGACGTTTCAGTCAAAGGCGTCGGCGGACACGGCGCCTATCCGCATAAGACGAAAGACCCGGTCGTCCTTTCCGCGCAGATCATCAACGCGTGGCAGACGATTTCGTCGCGCCAGGTGAACCCGCTCGATCCAGTCGTGGTCACGGTTGGCTCGATCCACGGCGGCAGTAAACACAACATCATTTCCGATGAAGTGAAGATGCAGCTCACGGTGCGCACTTATAAGAAGGAAGTGCGCGAACAGGTCCTGAAGTCGATCGCACAGATCGCCAAGGGCTGCGCCATCGCCGCCGGATTTTCCGACGATAAAATGCCGGATGTGCACGTGCGCGAAGACGAGTTTACGCCTTCGACCTACAACAATCCCGAGCTGACCAAGCGCGCGACCGCGGCGATGAAGGCCGCCATCGGGAACGACAACGTCATCGAGAAAGCGCCGACCATGGGTGGCGAGGATTTTAGTGAATACAGCCTGCCCGATCACTCGATCCCGGCGTTCATGTTCAACGTCGGCGCGGTCGATCCGGCGAAGGCGGCGGAAGCGAAAAAGACCGGCGTGTCGCTGCCGTCGTTGCACTCGAGCAAGTTCCTGCCCGTGCCGGAACCGACCATCCGCACCGGTCTCGTCGCGATGACGAGCGTGGCGCTCGAGCTGCTGAAGAAGTAGCGACTGTCGCGGAGCGGAAGGAAATTCCGTTTGCTTAAGATGGCGGAGATTAGCGCCCGTTAGTCCGCCGAAAATCGTTTGACACACTTTCTTCGGAAAGTAGGATTCTTTACGACAAGTATGAAATCTGATCCAGTTTCCGTGTGGTTTACAACTAAGGGGCAAGTGGTCATTCCGGCGCAGCTGCGGCGGGAATTCCATATTGGGAACGGCACGCGCGCCATCGTTCAGGCGACGCCCGAGGGCATCCTGCTGAAGCCGGTGACCCGCTGGGCCATCGAGCGTGGACACGGCCTGCTTAAGCACGTGCGCCAGTCCGGAGAGAAGTCTTTTGCCGAGGAGCGCGCGCAACACAAGGCGGAGGAAAAAGCGCTCGAAGAAGCGAAGTATGCCCGCAGCACCCGCCGTTCTCGATAGCTACGCGCTCCTCGCCTATTTCCGCGAGGAACGCGGTGGAGAAGCGATCAAAGCTCTGTTACGCCGGGCCGCGGACGCCGATCAGCCGCTGCTGATGACGGAAGTGAACTATGCCGAAGTGCAATACATCATCCGGCGCAAGGACGGTCCTGAGCAATGGGCGGTAACCGCGCAGGTCTTGGAATCGCTCCCGATCGCGTTTCATCCGGCTACTCGATCGCTCGCGGATCTCGCCGCAGATTTGAAAGCGCGCTACAAAATCAGCCTGGCCGATGCCTTCGCCGCGGCGCTCGCCAAGGAGCGCAAAGCCGAGCTTTATACCGGCGACCCAGAGTTCAAGCCGCTCGAGAAGGAGATTAGAATCGCCTGGTTAAAGTGAAGAACGCCTTACGCTGATCGTAGCAGAGCCGCCTCGGCTGTGGGGCTGCCGGGTGTCTCGCCCGGTGTCCCCACAGCCAGGATGCCGTGCTATTTCACGCGCACGTTCTTGCGCAGGTAGGTCGGGACGTCCAGGTCCTGGCCTTCCACGATCGTCGGCTCGCTCTTTTCGAAACGGCCGCGGGTGATGGATTCGAATTGCAGGATCTCTTGCTTCGCCTGCACGAGTTTGTCTTTCCGCGGAGCTTTTGCGGGCGGCAGCGCTTCCAAGGGTGCGGCTGCTGCGGGAAGGGCGGGCGCTTTTTTCTCGCGGCGCACGGGTGCGGGCGGCGGTGGGGGAGGCGGCGCGGCAGCTTCGACGGGCATGGATGTTTGCGGCACTTCTTCCTCTACGGGCGCCGGCGGTTCGACGATTGCTTCTACGATCGGCTCAGGCGCGAGCGGGACGGGCGATTCCGGCATCGGCGTCGGCGGTTCGATCACCGGCGGAGGCGCGAAGGCCGCGACCGGCGCCCGTTCCCAGACTGGCGGTGCGGCCGGAGCTGGCACCTCGTCTACCGGCGAACCGATCGAGCTGATCAAGGTGACGCTCATCCGGTTGCCCATTTTCCCGTCGACCGAGGTGCCGAAAAGGATCTGGGTATGATCCTCGACGTGGCGGTTCAGTTCCTGCATCACGATCTCTACTTCGGTCAGCGTCATCCCGGGGCCGCCGGAGATCTGCACGAGAACGTGGCTCGCGTCGTTGAGCATTTTGCCGCGATCCATCAGCGGATTTTTGAGCGCGAGGGCGAGGGCTTCGTGCGCGCGATTGTCACTGTCCGATTCGCCAAAACCAAAGAGGCAGCGGCTGTCGCGACTGCGCAGCGCGGAGAGGAGTTCGTCGAAGCCGATCCG
>JBPCRH010000299.1:0-2698 GCA_050997075.1 Chthoniobacterales bacterium | reverse complement strand
GGTAAATTCGGACAGGGCGCCTACAAATATTCCGGCGGTCTTCACGGCGTCGGCGCGAAGTGCGTCAACGCGCTTTCCGACTGGTTCAAGGTCGAGGTCTCGCGCGACGCGAAGGTTTATCACATGGCCTTCGAGCGCGGAAAGACGACGGAGCAACTGAGTGTCATCGGTGAGCTCAAGAACAAGAAAAAGACCGGCACGCTCATCACTTTTCTGCCGGACCCAACGATCTTCACGATCACGGTCGAGTTTAAATTTGAACGTCTCGCGAGCCGCTTGCGCGAGCTGGCGTTCCTCAACCCCGGTCTCGAGATCAACCTCGTCGACGAACGCACCGAGCTGCCGCGGAAGGAGACGTTTTTCTACAAATACGGCATCGAGGAATTCGTGAAGCAGCTCGGCGAGAATAAGACGGTCATTCACCCGAAGCCGGTCGTGATTTCACGCCAGCGCGACGAAGTTTTTGTCGACGTCGTTCTGCAATATAACGACAGCTACACTGATCAGATTCTTCCGTTCGCGAACTCGATTCCGAACCCGGATGGCGGCACTCACCTGACCGGTTTTCGGACCGCGCTGACGAAGGCAGTAAACCAATACGCGCGCTCGAACAGCCTCCTGAAAGACAAGGACCCGGCGATCTCGGGTGACGACGTGCGCGAAGGTCTCGTTTGCGTCCTCAGCATCAAGCTGCCCAATCCGCGTTTTGAATCGCAGACGAAGGTGAAGCTCGTGAACACCGAGATCGACGGCGTCGTGAACTCGGTCGTCTACGACGGCTTGATGACTTACTTCGATCAGAACCCGCCGGTGGCGAAACGCATCTTCGACAAAGTTCTCACGGCCGCCCGCGCGCGTGAAGCTGCGCGGAAAGCGCGCGAGACGATCCGCAAAGGCGCGCTCACCGGGGGCGGCTTGCCCGGGAAATTGGCCGACTGTTCCGAGCGCGATCCGGAATTTACCGAGCTCTACATCGTCGAGGGCGACTCGGCCGGTGGCTCCGCGAAACAGGGGCGCGATCGCCGTTACCAGGCGATCCTGCCGATCCGCGGCAAGCTCATCAACGTCGAGAAAGCGCGCCTCGATCAGGCGCTCAAGAACACCGAAATCCAGGCGATGATCACCGCCATCGGCACCGGCATCGGCAAGCCGAAGGAAGAAGCGACGACCAAGGAGGAGGGGACCTTCGACATCACCAAGCTGCGTTACGGGCGCATCATCATCATGACCGACGCCGATGTCGACGGCTCGCACATCCGCGTTTTGCTTCTGACTTTCTTCTACCGCCAGATGACCGAACTCGTCCGCGCCGGGAAAATCTACATCGCGCAACCGCCGCTCTATCAGATCAAGCGCAAGAAGCGCGAAGAGTACGTCGACGACGACGCGCAGTTGAACAAAATCCTGATCTCGTTAGGCGCGGAGGACGTGCGCTTGAAGAATCTGGCGGACGGCAAAGAGCTGAGCACCGCGCAGTTGAAGGACATCCTCGATCAGCTCGAGCGGCTCGCGAAATTGAACGACTCCGTCCGCCGGCATGGCGGCGACTTCGAGGAGTTTCTCGGTCATCGTGAAGAGAAGACGGGCAAACTGCCGAGCTATCTCGTGAAGGTGCGCGACGGGAACGAGGAGGCGGTCCACTACTTCCACGACGAACGCTCCGTCCGGCAATTTCACGAAGCGAATCTCGATCTCAGCCTTTTCGAAATGGAGATCGGCCAGGAGCTGCTCCCGCTCGTGACCACGCCGGTGAAGCCCGCCGGGAATCGCCGCCGCGGCACGCTCGTGGAGCTGCACGAATCGACCACTATCCAAAAGCTCATCGCCGATCTTTCGCGGCGCGGTTTGAAGGTCGACCATTACGCGGCCGCCGATAAACCGATCTTCGAGCTAATCGAAGGCGAAGGCGAAAAGGCGACGGCGCATCCGCTTTTCTCCATCCCGGAGATCCTCGAAAAGATCATGGAAATTGGTCGGCGCGGGGTGCAGATCAAGCGCTTCAAAGGTCTCGGGGAAATGAACGCGAAGGAACTCTTCAGCACGACGATGGACCCGGAACGGCGCAAACTCCTGCGGGTCGACCTGAACGACGATAACGCGGTCGAGGCCGACATCATGTTCTCCAAACTGATGGGCGACATCGTCGAGCCGCGCCGGCAATACATCGAGGATAACGCTCTCAATGTTCGGAATCTCGACGTTTAGTTTTTAGACAGGATTAACAGGATTTTACAGGATTTGAAGACGGACGAGAGCTACGCGCTCACTGACAAGGTCATCGGCTTGGCGATGAAGGTTCATCGGACGCTCGGACCCGGGTTTCTCGAGTCGGTTTACTTAAACGCTTTTGCCTACGAACTGCGCCGCGCCGGGTTTGCCGTTGAGATAGCTCAACACATCAAGGTGCGTTATGAAGACGTGATCGTCGGCGATTTCGTAGCTGACCTTGTCATCGACGACCATTTGATCTGCGAGCTCAAAGCCACCACTGGCCTGACCAAAGCCGACGAAGTCCAGCTCGTAAATTATCTCGTCGCGACCAAACGCGACTACGGCCTGCTCTTTAATTTCGGGACGACCAGTTTGCAGTTCAAACGCAAGTATCGCCTAACGAGCCCGCACCCAGAGGAAGTCGATCTCCATAATCCTGTAAACTCCTGTTAATCCTGTCAAGATTTCCCCTCCGAATCCCAAAAAA
>JBPCRH010000335.1:0-4619 GCA_050997075.1 Chthoniobacterales bacterium | reverse complement strand
AGTTCACCCTCGGCGGCGATCGCCCCGAGCACGGCGCGGGCGGCGGCGGCATGCGCTTCCCCGGCCCCAAGCTGCGCGATCACCGCAGCAAAATCCGCCACCATCTGCGCGCACCGCTCCGGCTCATCCAAGAGCCGCGAAATTGTTGCGCTGATCGCGGCCGGACGAGCTGCGCCCTGGATGAATTCCGAAACGATTTCCCGCTGGGCGAGGACGTTAGGCATCCCCAAATGTTTTACCCTAATCAGGGCGCGCCCGGCAAGATAAGTGAGCGCCGCGACCCGGTAAACGAGGACGAACGGCATCTGGAAATAGGCCGCCTCCAGGGTCGCAGTGCCGGAAGCAACGATCCCCACCGCGCTCCGTTGCATCGTCGCCGCCGCCTCCCCGCGCACGAGCGTGACCTTGCCTAACGAGTCGCCGGTCGCGGCCAACTCGGCGCGAATCAGGGCCGCGAGCGGCTCCGAGGCGGCCGCGATTTCGGCGCGCAGCTCGGGCCGGCGCGTGCGCAATTTTCGCAGGACCGCGAGCATGATCGGGAGATGTTTGCGGACCTCGCGCGCCCGGCTCCCGGGGAAGAGACCAATCAGGTCCGGCTCCCGCGGGACGTCGATCCGCCGGGCCGCGAGCGTCTCGAGCATCGGATGGCCGACGAAAACCGCGCGCAGACCAGACTGCGCGTAGAGCTCGGCCTCGAAGGGAAAAATGCAGAGCATGAGATCGAGCCAGCGCGCCATCTTCGGAATGCGCCCGCGATTCCAGGCCCAGACCTGAGGGCTGATGTAGTAAATGATTTTCCCGCCTAACGACCTCTCGTGCAGCGCCCGGGCGAGGCGAAGATTGAAGCCGGGATAATCGATCAGGATCACAGCGTCCGGTTTCGCGGCGGCGATTTCGTCGAGCGTCTGCGCAAATTGCCGGCGGAAATACGGGTAGTGCTTCAACACTTCCCAAAGACCGACGACCGCGGCCTCGTCGATCCAATCGGTAAACGTTTCGCCTGCGGCGAGCGCCTTCATCTGCGGTCCGCCGCGGCCAAGGAAGCGGGCGTCCGGCCGCAACTTCCGCAGGGCGCGCATCAGTGCTGCGCCGTGATTGTCGCCGCTCGCTTCACCGGCGACGAGGTAGATGACAGGCGCGGACATCACGTCATCCCGAGCGGAGCCCCGCAGCGGGGCGCAGTTGAGGGATCCCGGGGAGTTTCTGAGCCCCGGCTGTGCGCGCGCTTTCGGGAAACCCGGCGGGATCCCTCGATTGCGCTTCGCTCCGCTCGGGGTGACACCGCGATCGTCGCGTTCATTGCGCTTCGGTGATGCGCTTCGTGATCTCGACCGCGAGTTCGAGCGCGGCCGTCGCTTCAAAGCCGGAAACTTTCGGCTCGAGTCCGCCGCGCGCGCATTCGATAAAGGAGAGGAGCTGGCGCTTGAGCGGCTCCTCGCGCTCGATTTCGACCTCCGAACGTTCGATGCCGGTCGCGCTTCGCCGAAAAATTTCGCCGGTCTGATTTTGGTAATCGAGCGAGAGGTAGGCGTCCTCCTGGAAGACGCGAATCTTCCGCATCCGCTCGGGGCTGATCCGGCTCGAAGTGATGTTCGCGACGCAGCCATTCTCGAAACGAATCCGCGCGTTCGCGATGTCTTCGCGCCGGCTCAAGACCGGCACGCCGACGGCGTCGATTGTCTGCACCGGCGAGCGCACGAGATGCAGGATGATTTCGAGATCGTGAATCATGAGATCGAGCACGACGCCGATGTCGGTGCTCCGATTTGGAAAAGGTGAAAGCCGGTGCGCCTCAATGAAACGCGGCCGGGAGAGCCGCGCTTCGAGCGCGCCGAGCACGGGATTAAAACGCTCGACGTGGCCGATCTGCAAAACGAGGCGGCGCGTCGCCGCGAGCTCGGCCAGTTCGCTCGCCTGCGCGGTGTCTTCCGCGATCGGTTTTTCGATCAGGAGATGCTTTCCTTTTTCGAGAAGCGCGCGGCCGATCTCGAAATGCGAAACGGTCGGCGTGGCGACCGAAGCAGCGTCGACGAGGGCACTAAATTCCTCGAGCGAAGCGGCCGCGCGGACGCCGTATTGCGCGGCGATCTGCGCGGCGTTGGCGGCGTCGCGGTCGAAAATCGCGGTGAACTCCGCGGTGCCGCCTTCGGCATAAAGACGCGCATGATTCTTGCCGATGTGACCGACGCCGACGACGCCAACGCGGAGCGGTTTCATGCGCAGAGAAGATTCGAAAAAGCGGCGAACATGCGGGAGGTTGCCAGTGAACCGCACCGATGAAACAAACGCAAATCGATTGGCAAGAGGCTTACGAAAAGCGCGAGACCCCATGGGAAAAAGGGAAAGCGCATCCCGCGCTGCTCGATTTCCTCGCGAGCGACGGGCCGCTTGCCGGCGAGATCTTCGTCCCGGGTTGCGGCTCGGGCCACGACGTTCGCGCCCTGAGCACGCCGCAAAATCACGTGCTCGGGATCGATCTCGCGCCCTTCGCGATCGAGCAGGCGCGCTCGTTTCCGAAGGTCGGGAACGAAGAATATCAACTCGCCGATTTGTTCGCGCTGCCCCCCGAACTCGACGGGAAATTCGATGTCGTCTTCGAGCACACCTGCTTCTGCGCGATCGATCCGATACGGCGCGCAGAGTACGCCGACGCGATCGTTAGGCTGCTCCGGCCCGGCGGCAAATTCATCGCAATCTTTTTCCCCAATCCCGACATCGATGAGGACGAAGGCCCGCCCTTCCCCGTGAGCGTGGCCAAGCTAGAGAAAATCTTCGGCCGTTTCTTCACCGTCGTAGGCGAATGGATCCCCGCGCAGACGCATCCGGGGCGGGAAGGTCGTGAGCTAATGCGGGTGCTTATGCGTTTGCCCTGAGAAGTTTGTGTCGTCTTTTTTCTTATTTCCGGAAACAATAGGGTGGGAAGACTGCCGAAGCGATCCGATCACGCTCGCCTAGACCGCGTTTGCGAGCCTGCTCAACAGCATCTTCTACAAGCCCGAATGATTCCGGTAACCCCGGTCGCCCAAGAAGTGAGACAGCAACGCAACGACTAAGGCTCAGCTTTTCAAAATTTGCAGGCGACCGCTCTGGTTACCCGAGGTCAATCGAATCACGGCCGGCGCTTCGCCCCGTCCCAACAACTCTGCGCCCTCAGCGCCTTTGCGGTTTAAAAAAAGCCGCCTACTTCTTGAGCAAGTCCTGCGGAATCTTCGCGCCGTTTTCGGCCAGCTTCCGCATCACTTCCTGGTGCAGCCAGGTATTCATCGCCGCGGAATCGCTCGTGTCTCCGGTGTAATGCAAATCCTCTGCCAGCTCTTTGCGCGCGCTCAGGCTGCTCTCCATCCCGACCAGCTTCATCAGGTCCACGATGGAATGTTTCCAATCGAGCTGCTCCGAATTCTTCTTCGCCAGGGCGTCAAGGGTGGCCGCGACATCCACGGGCTGAGCCGGTGCGGTGGAAGCACTAGGCGCCGGGGACGGAGACGCGACGGGCGCGGGCATCGCCGGAGTGGTGGAACCCTGCGTCGCCGGAGCCGAAGCTGGCGCGGGTGTTGCGCCACCCGCGGCCGCCGGAACCGGAGCGTCGGCATGGCTGAAGATTTTCGACATTAAAGTATGAAAGAGACCCATAATATTTTTCCTCGGTTAGTTATTGCTCCCAATCTGAAATCGATCGCCGCGGCGGGAGAATGACGCTGCTATCTTTCCAATCGGGCGTGCCTACTCTTCTGCATGGGCCGAAGAACCAACGCCCTCTCTCTCCCGAACGAAAACCTCTGCGCCTCTGCGGTTAAAAAAGCTCAGTCCGCGCGCCGGCGCTGAAACCAATCGTAAGTCCACGCGATCCCGTCGCGGAGCGAGATCCGGGGCGACCAGCCTAACGACTTGATCTTCGAGATATCGAGGAGCTTGCGCGGGGTGCCGTCGGGTTTGCTCGCGTCCCAGGTGAGCGTTCCCTTAAAGCCGACGATCTCGCAGATCAATTCCGCAAGCTCGCGAATGGAAATGTCTTCACCTGTGCCGACGTTGACGATTTCGGGACTCTCGTAGCTTTCGAGCAGAAAAACGCAGGCCGCCGCGAGGTCGTCGACGTGCAAAAATTCGCGGCGCGGACTCCCCGAACCCCAGACCACCATCTCGCTTGCGGCGGCTTCTTTCGCCTCGTGCGCCTTGCGCAGGAGCGCGGGGAGGACGTGGGAACTGAGGAGTTCGAAGTTGTCGTTCGGCCCGTAGAGATTCGCCGGCATTGCGGAGATGAAATGGTCCCCGTACTCGCGCGCGTAGGCCTGGCAGAGTTTGATCCCGGCGATCTTCGCGATCGCATAGGCCTCGTTCGTCGGCTCGAGCGCGCCGCCTAACAATGCGCTCTCCGGGATCGGCTGGGGCGCGAACTTCGGGTAAATGCAGGAGCTGCCGAGGAAAAGGAGCTTGCGCGCGCCTATCTCGTGCGCGGCGCGGATGAGGTTGTTTTGGATCTGAAGGTTGGCGAGGAGGAACTCGACCGGACGATCGTTATTCGCCTTGATTCCGCCGACCTTGGCCGCCGCCACCACGACGACGCTTGGTTTTTCACGGGCGAAAAACGCGTCGACCGCCTGGCTGTTCGTCAGGTCGAGCTC
>JBPCRH010000298.1:0-3062 GCA_050997075.1 Chthoniobacterales bacterium | reverse complement strand
CCACTTCTCCTTCCGCCACGACCGCTCAGCGCCGACGCGGCGCCGGCCTACCGTTCGGGCGCGGGGCCGCCGGAAAAGGAGCGATCCCAGAGTCGGCTCTTCCCCTGGTCGTCCTCGTTCGTCCAAGTGAACTGGCAGTTCTGGCAATAGAACTCTTTCGGGAAAATCTTGAGCGCGAAGAGAATCCCGGCGAGCGCCGGGGTGAGGAATTTGCGGGTGAGCTGCGGGTATTCGATCCGGGGCGAATCGCACTGCGGACAATGCATCGCGCCGATTTCGGGATCGGCCGCTTCCCATTCCACGAGGAGAGCCTGGGCGCGCTCGAAATCCTGCTCCTCGACCTTTACTTTCACGTTCGCCTGCGGCTTCGACATGAAGGCGAAGGTTTGCAGGTTCGCTTCGTTGTTCACGTCGGCTTTAACCCCGGCCGCGATGAGTTTTTCCTTCAGGCTTTTGGCCTTTGCCGGCTCGTTGTAGGTCGCGATCGTCACCATAAGATGCCCGCGGATGCTGGGCGTGTTTGATCCAACATCAACTACTGCCCGAGCGCAAGACTCGCGGGCGGGAACCATTGATAAAGGATGAAATAAACGAGCACGCCGGTGACGGACACGTAGAGCCAGACCGGCATCGTCCAGCGCGCGATCCGGCGATGTTTATCCCAGCGCCGGCGAAAAACCGGGATGAGGGTGAAGATCACCAACGGCAGCGTCGCGAACGCGAGAAGGATGTGGGAGATCAACATCGGGAAATAAAGCCACGCGAGCAGGCCATGGTAGCCGGAGGATTTTTCGCCCGCGTGCGCATGATAAACGACGTAGCCGGCGAGGAACCCGCTCGAGGAAATAAGTGCGGTGATCATGCAGGCGATGTGCCAACGCCATTGCCCGCGGCGGATAAGCCACCAGCCTAACGAGATGAAAATCGTGCTCGTGAAGTTGAGCGAGGCGTTGAGCGCGGGTAGATCGGAAATGGCCATGAGCGAGCCGGACTGTAGCTGCGACCATTGCTTTGTCCCGCAACCGCTGCGCTGTAGACGCTTCGCTCTGCGAAGCGCGGGTTTGCGCATTACCTGCAAAAACAGTCCGATCGACGCCCACACCCTCGCCTCCCAGAGGGAGGCGTCGTCAGCTTGCCACTCTTGAATTCACCATCCTCGCTCGTAGGAGTTCCCTTGTGCCCGCCGCCCTCATCGACGACCCCCCACGCCCACGCCTGCATCGCGGCCGCGTGCGCGCCTCGCCCGCGCGGCGCGCCTTGCGCGCGGTCCTGCGCCTAACGATCCTCCTAGTCGTGGCCAGTCTCGCCCTCGGCGCTTGGTATCTCGCGCGCAAAGGTTTCTCGCGGAACTGGCGCAACCTCGTGGTCGAAGAGCTGCACAAGCGCGGGGTCGAAGCTTCCGTGCGCCGGCTCACGCTCGATCCGTTTCGCGGCCTGATCGCGCGCGACGTGCGCATCTTCGATTACAAGCGACGCGAGCAAACCCTCGCGGTCGTGGGGGGGGTCTCGCTCGATATTAACTACGCCGCGCTCTTCCATCGGCAGCCTTTCCTGAACGCAATCGACATCCGCAACGGCGACCTCCGCATTCCACTCGCGCCCGTCGCCGGCCAGGTCTCGCGTGCCGAGATCAAACGCTTCCGCGCTCACGTTTACTTCCCGCCGGAACGGATCGAGGTCAGCCAGGCCGAAGGGCTCTTCTGCGGTATTCGCATCTCCGCCACCGGGCAGTTGATCAAACGGGAGAACACGCCTCCTTCGAGCGACTCCGAGCAGGAGCGCGCCCGCCGACTGCGCCTGCTCCAGACGATCGTGACCATGCTCCAGCGCTTTCGTTATCCAGGCGCGACCCCGGAGCTACAGTTGAAATTTTCCGGCGATCTCGCACAACTCGAGGACGCGCGGGTCGAGGCCACGCTTCACGCCAGCGAGGTCGCCCGCGACAATTACGAGGCGCGCAATTTCAACCTCACCGCGGAATGGAAAGAGCACACGCTCACGGTCCCGCAGTTTGAGTGGAGCGACGCGGCCGGACGTTTCTCCGGGAGCGGCACTTGGAGCCGGCCGAATGGCGCCGCCACTTTCCAGGCGCGCTCGACGGTCGATCTCGCACCATTGTTAGGCAGCTTCGGGCTCGGCGGGATGCTCGGCGATCTCACCTATGAAAAGCCGCCGCTGATCGAGGCCTCGGGCTCCGCCACGATCGGCGATGCCGCGAAGAAAGTGGAGATCATCGGCAAGGTCGCGCTCGATCGCTTCACCTATAAAAAGATCGACCTCGACGGGCTGACCGCGGATTTCGCCTGGGACGGGGAGCGCACGATGTTGCGCGATCTGCACCTGCGCCACCGGAGCGGCCAGCTCAGCGCCGATCTGCTCGAGGCGCCGAACGATTTTCGGCTCAACCTCGAGAGCTCGATTTCGCCGACCGCGCTTGCCCCGCTTGCCTCCGAGCCGCTCGGCCGGTTCCTCAAGGAATGGGATTGGCAGCGCCCGCCGACCGTACGCCTGACGATTCACGGCAAATCGCGCGCGCCCTCGACCTGGCAGGGCGAAGGGGCGATGACGCTCGGCCCGGCCCGCTTTCGCGGCGTGCGCATGAACAGCGCGAGCGGCGATCTTCGTTTCGGCGACGGCACTTATGCGCTGCAAAATTTCAAGGTCACGCGCAACGAAGGCCAGGGGACGGGCTCGTTTTCTTTCAACACCGCCCGGCGCGAAATCAAGATCGAGAACGTGGAGACGACCCTCACCCCGAGCGACGCGATCGTCTGGATCGAGCCGCGTTTTCTCGAGCACGTCTCGCCTTATCGCTTTCACCAGACGCCGCACGTGCGCGCGAACGGGATCGTGCAGTTGGGCTCGGGCAAACAGACACATCTGGAAATCGATGTCTCCGCCCCGGGCGGGATGGATTACACTTTTATCGACAAGGTACTGCCCTTCGCGAACATCGGCGGGCAGCTCCTTTTTACCGACGACCGGCTCCAAATTCTTGGGCTCAAGGGGACGCTCTTTTCGGGGGACCTGAGCGGCGGCGCCGATATCTCGCTGGCGCATGA
>JBPCRH010000302.1:0-5268 GCA_050997075.1 Chthoniobacterales bacterium | reverse complement strand
GCGCCTACGTGCTCTCGTCGGAGACCTGCGCGTTCGACCTCATCCACGCCGAATTCATCCGCGAGATCGAGCCCGGCGAGGTGCTCATCATCAACGAAGACGGCATTCGCTCCGAGTGGCCTTTCCGCTAGGAAGCGCCGGCCTTTTGCATGTTCGAATACGTTTATTTCGCCCGGCCCGACAGCATCATCGGCGGGATCAACGTCGCCAAAGTCCGGACGGAAATGGGCCGCGAACTCGCGCGCCGCTTTCCCGCCGAAGCCGATATCGTCGTGCCCGTGCCCGATTCCGGAAACTACGCCGCGCTCGGGTTTGCCCAGGAACTAAAAATCCCCTACGAGCACGCCTTTGTGCGCAATCACTACATCGGGCGCACCTTCCTCCAGCCGAGCCAGCTCATCCGCGATTTCGACGTGCGCGTGAAGCTGAATCTGATCAAGGAAGCGGTCGAAGGAAAACGCGTCGTGGTGGTAGATGATTCGATCGTTAGGGGAACGACCGCGCGCGCGCGCGTGGTCAATCTGCGCGAAGCCGGCGCGAAGGAAGTGCACATGCGGGTAAGCTGTCCGCCGCACCGGTTTGCCTGTCATTACGGGATCGATTTTCCCGATCCGGAAAAGCTGATCGCGAATCAGAAAACGATGCCGGAGATCTGCGATTACCTCGGCGTCGACAGCCTCGGTTATCTCGATCTCGAGGGGATGATCAAGGCGACCGGGAAACCAGCGAACGATTTTTGCCTCGCCTGTTTTAGTGGCAACTACCCGCTCCCGGTCGATCCGGAGCTGGACAAGTTCATCATGGAAAAACGCGGCACGCGCGCGAAAGCGCTCGCCGCCGAGCCGCAGCCGACGCTCTTCGCGGGGCTGAAGTAACATCGAGGCCGGTCATCCCGAGCGAAGCCGAGGGATCCCGCGGAGTTTCCTTAAAGCCTGCGCCACGGGATTCTTCGACTCCGCTGCGCTGCGCTCAGAATGACCGCGATCTGGCTGCGCTAATCAAGCGTCTGCCGGTAGCGTTTCACGCCGATGATCAAGGCGACGACCGCGAAAAGCGCGATCGGCCAGAGCTGCTGCGCGAGATCCGGCAGCCGATTTCCTTTCAACATGATCCCGCGCACGATCCGCAGGAAATGGGTCAGCGGAAAAGTCTCGCCGATGATCTGCGCCCAGCCCGGCATTCCCCGGAACGGGAACATGAAGCCGGAAAGAATGATGTTCGGGAGGAAGTAAAACATCCCCATCTGCATGGCTTGGCGCTGGTTCGTGGCGACGGTCGAGAAGGTGATGCCGATGGCGAGATTCGCGACGATGAAGAGGAACGAGACCGCGACCAGCAGGACCACGCTGCCCGCCATCGGCACGTGAAAAAGGTAGCGGGCGGCGAGGAGGATGAGCCCGATCTGGACGTAGCCGACGAGAATGTAGGGCACGATTTTACCAAGCATGACCTCGAGCGGCCGGGTCGGCATGGCGAGGAGATTTTCCATCGTCCCGGTCTCGCGTTCGCGGGTGATGGCGAGGCCGGTAATGAGCACCATCGTCATGGTCAGGACCACGCCCATGAGGCCGGGGACGATGTTGTATTGCGTGATCGCCTCCGGGTTGTAGAGCGCATGCACGCGCAGCTCGACCGAGTTGTCGTTAGGCGCGAGGAATTCGAGCGGGCCTTTGAGGTCGTTGCGGAGCGCCTGGTTGAAGAGAACTGAGAGCGAGCCGAGGGCGTTGCCGGTCGCGCCCGGGTCGGTCGCGTCGGCTTCAATCAGGACCGCGGGCCGGTCGCCCCGGAGGAGCGCGCGCGAAAAATCCTCGGGAATATTGACCACGAACTGAACCGTCCCGCGGGCGAGGAGCTGCGCCCCTTCGGCTTCGCTGGAAACTTGCCTAACGAATGAGTAATAGCCGCTGTTCTCGAGCGCGGTGAGGAGCGTGCGGCCGTACGGCCCGCGGTCCTGAATCAGCACCGCGGTCGGCAGATGTTTCGGGTCGGCGTTGATCGCAAAACCAAAGAGAATCAATTGCATCAGCGGGACGCCGATCATCATCGCGAAGGTCAGCCGGTCGCGCCGCATCTGGATGAATTCCTTCACGACCACGGCCCAGAATCGCGCGGGCGAAAACCAGTGATGTCGCCTCATATTGCAGCTCCTTTCGACGACTTCGCCATGAGGTGAATGAAGACATCCTCGAGCCCGGAATCGATCTGCTTCCAGCGATACGGTTCCTCACGAAACGACGCGATCGCGGACTCGAGCGCCGCCGCGTCGTCGCCGCTGACGTGGAGGGTATTCCCGAAGGCGGCGGCCTGCTCGATGCCAGGGCGGCCCTGCAATTTTTCCGCGAGCGAGAACAAGTCGGGGCCGCTCACCGACCAGGTCGTTAGGCCGCCTTTCGCGATCACCTCCGCGAGGCTGCCGTGGACGAGCAATTTCCCGCGCATGATGAAGGCGAGCCGGTGGCAACGCTCCGCTTCATCCATGTAGTGCGTGGTGATGAGAAAGGTCAGCCCCTCGCCCGCGAGCCGATGAATTTGCTGCCAGAATTCCCGACGTGCTTCTGGGTCGACGCCCGCGGTCGGCTCGTCGAGCAAGAGCAGTTTAGGGTGATGAATGAGGCAGGCGGCGAGGGCGAGCCGCTGCTTCCAACCGCCGGAAAGATGACCCGCCAACTGGTGCCGGCGCTCGCCGAGTCCGAGCTGTTCGATGCTCTCACCGACGGCGCGTTTTCGTTGCGGGAGCGAATACATCCGCGCCACGAAATCGAGATTCTCGGCAATGGTCAGGTCCTCCCAGAAACTAAAACGCTGGGTCATGTATCCGACCTGGCGCTTGATCTCCTCACTCTGGTTGATGACGTCGTAGCCGAGACAGGTGCCGCTGCCTTCGTCGGCGCGGAGCAAGCCGCAGAGCATGCGGATGAAGGTGGTTTTGCCGCTCCCGTTCGGCCCGAGAAAGCCGCAAATCTCGCCGCGGTCCACCGCGAGATCGATGTGGTCGACCGCGGTCAGATCGCCGAAGCGCTTGGTCATCCCCTGCACGTCGATGGCGCGCTCGCCGTTTGTATTCACGGGCCAAATTCCACGTCGACCGGCTGGCCCGGATGCAATTTTACTGCCACTGCCGGGTCGAAGACCGCCTCGACCATGAAGACCAGTTTCTCCCGGCTCTCGCGGCTGTAGATGACCGGCGGAGTGTATTCCGCGCGGGGCGAAACGAAGCTCACTTTGCCCGCGACGGGCGCGGGCGCGCCGTCGACGAAGACGCGCACGGCATCGCCCGCGTGGATCGCGCCGATGCGTTCCTGCGGCACGAAGGCGCGCAACTTCACATTGGCCGGCGGCAGAAGCGAGATGACCGGGCGATTCGCGGCGACCCATTCCCCTTCGCGATAGAGCGTGTCGAAAACCAGCCCGGCGCGCGGCGCCCGCTGGATCTTCTGTGCGAAATTCCACTCGGCCTGAGTGAGCCGCTGCCGATCCTGATCGCGCGCCGCGCGCGCCCGGTCGAGTTCCTGCGCCGCAGAGACGCCGCTCCCGAACATTTCTTCCTGCCGTTTGAATTCGGCTTCGGAGAGAACGAGCGCCGCGCGCGCCTGCTCGCGGGCCGCGCGTTCCATCGTCTCGTCCAGTTGGTAAAGCGGATCGCCCACTTTGACTTCCGCGCCACGCTGGACCTCCAACTTCTGGAGCGCGCCCGGCAAAGGCGAAGCCACAAAAACGAATTCGCCCTCGATATATCCCTGCACGCGATCCGAGGGCGGTCGCTGGCAACCGGCGAGGGATAGCCCAAGAAGAATGGCCGCCATCGCCAGTGAGAGGCTGAGCACTCTGGTCATCCCGAGCGGAGCCGGAGACAGAGTCGAGAAATTCCGGGGCGACACCTGCAAGCTCACTCGGCGGGATTCCTCGACTTCGCTACGCTCCGCTCGGAATGACCGGAGACGCGTTCTCAGGCAGCGGGTTTTCATTTTCCCTTCCGTCCTTTCGTCGTGATCATGCCCTCGAGAAAAACCCCGACTACGGCCGAGAATGCCTTTCCCGGCGTGAGTTCGAGCTCCATCACCTTCGCCGGATTCACGATGGCCTCGGTCGTGCCGATGAGGATTTCGATCGCGACGTGGAGCGGGATGTCCTTGCGAATCAGACCGCGCTTTTGCCCCGCGGCGAGCAACTTCCCAAAGTGCTTTTGGATGATCTGGCGGCGCCGGATGCGGACGCGACCGAAGAGGTCGGGGCGGCTGCGCTGCATGTCGCGGACGAAGGCGGGCTGGAGTTCCTGGGTGTGCTTTTGCATGGTGCTGAGCAGGCGATGCAGGCAGAAGGAAAAGTTCGTCCCGCAATCGGCAATCGCAGTCGCCAGATCGGCGTCAACCTCGCGGAATTTTTCGTCGAGGACGGCTTCGAGAAGCGCGTTCTTGTTCGCGAAATACTGGTAGAAAGTCTTCTTGCTCATCCCGAGCTCGGTAGCGAGATCGTCCATCGTCACGCCGCGAAAACCATGGGAGAAAAAATGCCGACGCGCGCCCGCGAGGATGCGGGCTGCGCTCGTCGCCGGGCCCGATCGGGCCGGCTTCGACGTGATCTTCTTGGCTTTGGGTATCACTGAGGGAACTATATGAGTCTCTTTAGTTTCCGCAACCTCCCTGGCGGACTTCCCTCAGGTTGTCAGCCGACCCGGCGCAGCGCCGTGAGGGATCTCGCAAGCGTTACCCGGCGCGACTTGCGGAAGTCACACCGAAAGACGCGTGCGAGATCCGCCCCGGAATTCCAGCTTGTCATTCCAAGCCGAGCGAGGAATCTCCCGGGCCATGCGAAAATCGGCTGCGCCCGCGATGACCAAGAAGAAAAAAGCCTACGCCCGCGCCGGGGTCGATGTGGACCTCGGAAACCGGATCAAGAGCGGCATCCACCAACTCGTGCAACAGACGCATGGTCCGGAAGTGCTCGGTAAAATCGGCGGCTTCGGGGGACTTTTCGCGCCGAACTTTTCCTGGATGCGCGAGCCGGTGTTGGTCAGCAGCATCGACGGCGTGGGGACGAAGCTGAAGATCGCCTTCGCGCTCGATCGTCACGAGACCGTCGGGGCCGATCTCGTGAATCACTGCATCAACGACATCGCTGTGCTCGGCGCGCGGCCGCGTTTCTTTCTCGATTACATCGGCGCGGAGAGGCTCGAGCCGCGCGTTTTCAGCCAGATCTTGCGCGGCTTCACCCAGGCCTGTCGCGAAGGGGGTTGCGCCCTTGTCGGCGGCGAAACCGCGCAGATGCCGG
>JBPCRH010000287.1:0-2556 GCA_050997075.1 Chthoniobacterales bacterium | reverse complement strand
AGTCTAACAGAAGAAAATCGGCCAATCCGGTTTCCGCAACTTTCGAGCTTGCGTTTTTTCGCACCTCGCCAGCGAGAAGCGCGCCCCACGGGGATCTCCTTGCAGACTGCCTTGCAGCTGGTCACCGGTGCGACCGCCCTACCGCGACTGCGTTCCTTCAACCGACGGGGCCGCGAGCGCTTGCTTGAGTAAATCAGCGAGCCGCCAGCCGGCGAGATGAAGCTCATTCAGCACGACCTGCGCGGACCACTGACGATAGGAGAGCCCGTCCGGCATCGTCTTCTCGCGCGCTTCGCCATCGGCCACCATCGTTTCGTGGTCGAGCTTCGGCTGCACCCGCTCGAAACGCAGCCGGAGGTGCGCCTGCTGCGCGAGCGGGAGGATTTCATTTGCCCACGCCTCCGGATATTTTTCGAGCGCGAGATCTTGCGGCAATTGCCAATGCTTCGGTTCCTCGGCCGCCAGCTTCGTCGCGAGCGCGACTTCGGCCGCGTCCATCCGCGCGCGGCGTTCCTCTTTCGGCATCGTCGGCGGGAGTTGCGGCAGATTCGCGAAGACCGTCTCGGAATCCCAGAACCCGTGGAGCTTCGGACGCTTCGCGGCGAAAGAGGGCGGCGTGCCGTTCAATTCCAGGCGGAGCGAATTCCCCCCTTGATCCGGATAGATCTGGCCAGGCCCGTCGGGATTCGCCGGCTTCCCCGCAGCATCGAAATATTCCGCGCCGACATGCATCGGCTGATGAATGTCGCCAACGAAATGCGCGAGCAGGATGATCGCGATCGGCTTCGTGATTCCGCGCGGATTATTATCCGGCTCGGTGCCTTTCAGCACGGCGATGCAGTAACGCATCATGTGCACGATGTCCCAGTCGCTCCGGCCCGCTTTGCCGTCGGCATATTTCTCCAGCGGATCGCTCAGCGGCACATCGGTGTAGTGAAACCAATGATGCGAAGGGACGGGCGACTTTTCGTCGTAGCTCGGCGGGTTTGCCTTCCAGAAAGCGCGGAGCTGCTCGGCGATCTTCGGATGCGACGAAAAATATTGCTGCACCTTCGGATCCTCGACGCCTTTCTTGTCCCATTGCTTGATCGTGTCGGGGATGATCGAGACTTCGCGCAAAGTGTAGCCATCGAGCAGCGCCGTGACCTTCGCGCCCGCGGGCGTGCCGGCGAGAAGCCGATCCGCAACCGCGCCGACGATCTGGTGTCCTTCCGGTCCGTAGGCGCGGGAATGCGACGCGAAGGCCAGAGTTAAGAGAAAGACGATTCCAAATTTTTTCATGTCTGCGCGGCTGGCAGATTAGCGCGAATTCAGAGACGGCGCTGCGCAAATGTCCGGGTAGCGCCCACGTCCCGTGGGCTGGCGACGGTATTCCACCGTCGCGAACTTTGCGAACAGGTTGACCTGCTTGTGACGCTACCGTCGTTAGAAAAGTTCGTCCACGAGACGTGGGCGCTACCCGGCGGGTCCGTTTTCCCTAACGAGTAGCAGCAACGCTTTCCGCCGCCGTGTCTTCCAAATCCAGGGCCGGTTGTGGCGCACGCGGCGCGTTCTCTTCCACTGGCGCAGACCGCGCTTCCGGCTGGGCCGCGCTCAAGCGCATCCCGACGAGCTTGCTCACGCCGCGTTCTTCCATTGTCACCCCGTAGAGAATATCTGCCTTCGCGATCGTCCGCTTGTTGTGCGTGATGATGACGAACTGGCTCTGCGCGACGAAACGTTCGAGCACTTTGATGAAACGGTTGATGTTCGATTCGTCGAGCGGCGCATCCATTTCGTCGAGGATGCAGAACGGGCTCGGCCGCACCATGTAGATGGCGAAAAGGAGCGCGACTGCGGTCATCGTGCGCTCGCCGCCGGAGAGGAGCGAAACGCTCTGGAGCTGTTTGCCCGGCGGTTTCGCGATGATGTCGATGCCGCTGTTTAGTGCATCAGCCTCGTCGAGGAGCGCGAGATCGGCCCGGCCGCCGCCGAAAAGTTCCGCGAACATCTCGCGAAAATTGATCCGCACCTGCGCGAAGGTTTCCGCGAAAAGTTTCTCCGTCGTCTGGTTGATCCGCGCGATCACGTCGAGCAACTCGCGCCGCGAATTTGTCAGGTCGGTGTTCTGCGTTTCGAGGAAAGTGTGACGCTCCTCGAGCTCGTCGTACTCGTGCACGGCATCGAGATTCACCGGGCCCATCGCGTCGAGCTGGCGGGTGAGCTCTGCGATGATCGCGGTCAACTGCTCCTCGGTCGTTTCCTCCGGCAAACCTGGAGGGGTGAGCTCCTGCGAACCCGTTGGCGTTTCAACGCCCTCCATGTCCTGAGCGCGATCCCCCGGCGTCGCGGGAGCTCCTCCCTCCAGTTTAGTGGATTTTTTCGTGAGGGCGCGAAGGCACTTGTTGAAGGCGTAGCGATCGGGCGAAAACCCTCGCAAATCGACCTGGTAACGTCGCATCGAATGCTCGGCGATGTTCTCGATTTTGAGCTGGAGTTGCGTCTGGCGCACTTCTTCTTTGCCGCGCGCATCGTGAATTTCGCTGAGCGCTTTGCGCTGCGTGCGCAGGTCGGACT
>JBPCRH010000282.1:0-5928 GCA_050997075.1 Chthoniobacterales bacterium | reverse complement strand
CGGTCACATGGTTAGTACCCCAGTTATCGTTGCTGAAAAGGAGCGCGCAAACGACGGATTCCGGGGAGCTATCAAGGGTCCCAGAAAGAAATCCTCCGCCGTGGATCACGAGCACACCGGCACGGACCGGGCGTTTGCAGAGTGTAGACGACCCCATGCTGCGCAGTGCCATCCGCAGCCGTGCCGTAGGTTTCCGGCGCCGGGGTCGCCGCGACCGCTCCGGGGATAAATTGGGTAGCCAGCAGCCACGAAACCGCTGCGAGCAGCGCGAGGCCCTCATTCGTGGCAGCCCGCCGCGCGCGGGTCTCGGTTAAATAAATCGACTTGCGCCGCGGGCCTTTCCCGTTAACTTCCGCGTTCCTTATGGCGAAAACTTCCTGGCTCAACCGCAACGAACGCAAGCGCAAGACGGTCGAGAAATACGCCTCTGTTCGCGCCGAGCTCAAGGCGAAAAAGGATTACATCGGTCTTTCCCAATTGCCGCGGAACGCCAGCCCCACCCGTGTCGTGAATAGGTGCGAAGTGAGCGGTCGGCGGCGCGCCTTCATTCGTCGCTTTAAAGTTTCGCGCCTCACTTTTCGCGAGCTCGCCTCGGCGGGGTTAATCCCCGGCGTGACGAAGTCGAGCTGGTAAGTTTGGCCCGGGTCGGGCCGGGCGGGGTGCGACCTCTCGCATCCGCACGATGAGCTTGTTTTTTCATTCTTTTGCCTTGGTCGCGCTGGCCGAGAGCATCGCGCAACATTGGGATTCTCCCGGGATTCTGTTTGCGAAACTCGCGGCCATTCTCGCGCTCGTGCTCCTGAACGGGTTCTTCGTTGCGGCCGAGTATGCCATCATTAAAGTCCGGAGCAGTCAGCTCGTGGCCAGGGTCGATGAAGGAGATGCCCGTGCCGCTTTCGCGCAGCATGTACGCGGACACCTTGATTCCTATCTTTCCGCGACGCAGCTCGGCGTGACTCTTGCCAGTCTCGGGCTCGGCTGGGTGGGGGAACAGTTCCTGGCCACCATGTTGCAGCCGTTTTTCGCGCTCGCGCACATCGAATCGGTCGCGGTGATCGCCGCCGTTTCGATCACGCTCGCGTTCATCGCGATCACCTTCATGCATATCGTCTTCGGCGAGCTCGCGCCGAAGTATTTCGCGATCACTAATCCGCTCTCCGTTTCGCTCCGATTGGTGCGGCCGCTTTCGATTTTTCACACCATTTTTCTGCCTTTCATCTTCCTGCTCAATCACTCGTCGAATTTCTTTCTCCAAAAGCTCCTGCGCTTGAAACCGGTGAGCGGTGCGGAACTGGCGCACAGCGAGGAGGAGCTGCGACTCATTCTCGATCAGAGCGAACAATCCGACGAGGTCTCCTCGATCGGGCGCGACATTCTCGTCAACGCCCTCGATATGCGGCGCCGGGTCGTGCGCGATATCATGACGCCGCGTGGCGAGGTGGTTTATCTCGATCTCGAGGAGACATTCGATGAGAACGTGGAGAAGGCGCTCGCTTCGCGGCACACTCGTTTTCCCCTCTGTCGCGGGCATCTCGATAACGCGGTCGGTCTGGTGCACATCAAGGAGCTGGTGCCTTTAATGCGCGATCCACAGCCGGATTTGCTCCGGATTAAACGCGACCTGATTCCGGTGCCGGAGATGATGTCGCTGGAGAAACTGCTCAACCTTTTCCTCGTTAGGCACGCGCATCTCGCAATTGTTGTCGATGAATACGGCGGCACTGTCGGGATGGTGACGATGGAGAACATCCTCGAGGAACTCGTCGGCGATATTCAGGATGAATTCGATGCGGAGCGCGCGGAGTTCCGGAAGATTAACGACCACGAATTTGTCGTCGACGGGACGCTCGGGCTTTACGAGCTGCGCGATCTCGCCGGGCTCGAGCTGGAGAATTCCGACGTGAGCACGATCGGCGGCTACGTGACACACCTGCTCGGGCACTTGCCGAAACAGGGCGAGCAGGTCCGCATCGAAGAGTTCCTCATCACGGTGACGCAAACCGATGGGCGCCGGATCGGGCAACTGCATTTCGAGAAGCCGCCCGAAGAGGAAGCGGCAAGCCTGTAGACGTTTCCCTCTGGGATGCGCGGCGATTGGCTTCGCCGGGAGGTTCAAACTGCGATCGACGGCTGGGCTCGCGCTTCGCAGAGCGAAGCGTTTACAGCTTCGCGAAATCGGCGATCACGTCCATGGCGCCATCGACCGCTTTGCCATTCTCGTAGGCGTGGGTGAATTGCGCGCCTTTGACGGCCGCGTTCAGGAGATCGCCGAGGCCGCTGCCTTTCGGCGTTTCGCCGACCACAGACGTCTCGGTGACGACGCCTTTGGCACTGACTTTTACGACGGCCTGGGCCACCCCGCCGACCGGGAAATCGTGCGGAATCTGGCGAATGATCTTCGCAACCTGACGGCGCAGACCGCCGATCAACTGCGGCTGGATGTGATTCGTAAGGGCGCCGACGGTCTCACGATCGTGCGTCGCGAGCGTGACGACGATGACCGGCGCGCCCTTATCCTTCGCGAAGATGACCGTGCCGCCAAGATACACTGCGACCGGCTGTCCATCGACGGTGGCGGGCGCGAAACGCCCCCAGTCGAGCGCCGATTGGACCGCGGCCTTGAAGGCGTCGTCTTTCCCGAGGAGCCCGTAAACCGCCTCGACCGTCCCATCCTCGGTGACATCGCAGAAGAATTGCACGACCCCGCCGCGCAGCCCGGCTTCGCCTGTCGGGTAATGCAGATAATGAGTAATCGAATTCGCGTCCTGAGTCGCAACGGCGGGTGTGACCGCGCCGGTCAACGCCGGGGCGGGTGTCGGACCGGTGAGGGCGTGGCGCGCCGGGCCTCCGGAAGCCTCGGGCGTGGGAGTCGGAGTGGCGGCTTTCTCGGATTTTTTCCCGCAGCCGGCGAAGAGGAAAGCAATGCAGAGAAACGAGAGCGCGCCGCAGCGCAGGGAGAAATTTTCCATGGTCAAACTCGTGGACTGAACCACAGCGCATCCCGCGTGCAAGTGCCGTGCGCGCCGTCAGGCTGCGAGGAGACTTTTGTTCGCGCGCTTTCGAGAATTGTCTCCGGAAGATTAGCTCGCTAAAATCTGTCGCGATCGCGCGCTGGAAGACGAAGCCCAGCCGCCGGACGAATCGTGGAAGGCGGGTCGAAATATTCACCAAGCAATCGCTCGGTGTCCGACAGAACTACCGTGATCGGTTTGCGGAAGGGCTATCCTGCAGAGCGAATCGTGCGGCCTCGGTGGGCTTGCCCCACGCGAGATACATCTGGTGCAACCGGTGGGCTGCGGCCACGGTCATCGTGTGCTTTTCACCCAGGCGTGTGTGCAGTTCGTCGTATCCGGTCAGGAGCAACGGCTCGGCCTCGGGATAGCGGTCTTGTGCGAGGAGGCACTCGCCTAACGCTGTCTCCGCGTTGCCGAAAGTGAATTCCAACGGTTGCCGGTCGATCTTTGACCCCTCAGCCAAGGCAGCGCGCAAGAAGGGCTCGCCTTCGGCGGCCCGGCCAGTCCGGGTCAGCGCCAGACCCAGGAGTCCCCGCGCCTGAACGATCTGGTCGCGCTGGGTTGGGAAAGCGGTCGCTACCACTTCCAGGGGGTGCCGCACTTCGCCGATGACCTTCGCGTAATCGGCCTGCTCAAAATCGAGGCAGGTTCGGAGAAGACGCGCTAAGCAATAATTTAAGCTCTCGCTGCCCTCCAGTTTCAGGGAATCGGCTTCCAGCCGTTTCAGAGCCTCTTCTGCCTCCGGCAACCGTTGCTCGCGGAGAAGGCAGGTCACGAGATTCAGCTGCGGCTCGACGGCGTCAAAACCGTGCGATTTACCCTGATCGCTGAGCTTGATCGCGCGCCGCAGATCCACCTCGGCTTGCTTGAGTTGGCCGGCCTGGATCCTGGCAAGGCCCAAGGTACCTAGGGCATTGATGGAGTCGGTATTACCTTCTCCGCGGAGAGCGCGCAGGTCTGCGACGGCCTTTTGTAATACGGTAAGACCCTCTTCGGGGCGGTTGGTGTAGGATAAGACTGCGCCCAAGACCTCGTTGGTGCGGGCCAGCCAGTAAAGGTCCGGCGGATTTTGCCTGCTCCGCACGGCCACGACATGGCGCAGCAATGGCTCCGCTTCTCGCCACTCCTGCCGGTTGCAGAGTGCGCCGGCCAGCCACATTTCAGTTTTGAGCGTTGCCGGATCATCCGGGCTGTGGATGCGGCGCCGGAGTGCGAGCGCCGCCCGGATGTGCTCTTCCGACGGTTGGACTAGCCCAAGACGGCCATAGGTGAACGCAATGGACTCGTGGGCTTGCGCCAGGACCTCCGGCTCGGCGGCCAAATCGTGGTCCATGCTCTTACTGGCGGCGTCGAGCACCTGGACCACTTTGACGTCTTTTCCCATCTTCGCGGGGTTCGCGCTGCGCAGGAGATTTTGCAGGAAACCATCCATCTGTTCGGCTTGCCGTTGGGTGATGCGGGCGTGGTCCCTTTCCTGCTGGGCGATACGCGTTTGCCAGGTCGTGGTCACTAACCCGCCGAGCAGTGCCAACAGGACGAGCGCGGCGGCCGCGACGCCGGCTTTGTGTCGCCGGACGAACTTGCGCGCGCGGTAGACGAAAGTGTCCTTGCTCGCTACCACCGGCAGCCCTTCCAGATAACGGCGGATATCTTCGGAGAATTGACCGACCGACGAGTAGCGGCGCGCCGGCTCTTTGCGCAACGCCATCAGCACGATGTTATCGAGATCGCCGCGGAGGGAATGCGGATTGCGGATTGCGGATTGCGGATTGACGGCGACGACAGTGCTCGGTCGCTCGGGAGCCTGGCTGGTAATAGCACTCTCGAGTTCCTTCGCGCTCCGACTCGTGAGGCGATAAGGCTTCGCTCCCGTGAGCAGTTCGTAGAGAACCACCCCGAGGCTGTAAACATCGCTCGCGGTTGTGATCGCTTCTCCGCGCACTTGCTCCGGGCTGGCGTATTCCGGCGTCATCACCTGCTGCTCCGTCATCGTGCGGAAGGCGGCTTCCTCATCTGCGCCCAGTAGTTTCGCTATTCCGAAGTCGAGCAGTTTTACTTCTCCCTCGGCGGTTACGAGAATATTGGAAGGCTTGAGATCGCGATGGATGACCAGGTGCTGGTGAGCGTAGGTGACCGCGGCGCAGACCGCGCGGAAAAGTCTTAGCCGCTCGTTAGTCGTTAGGTTGTGTGAGTTACAGTAAGTAGTGAGCGGCTCGCCTGCCACATACTCCATTACGAAATAGGGCAGCCCGTCAGCGGTCGTGCCGCCGTCGATCAGGCGCGCGATGTTGGGATGTTCCAGCCGCGCGAGGATCTGCCGTTCGTTGCGGAATCGCCGCAGGATGTCTTCCGTGTCCAGGCCGCGGCGCAGCAGCTTGATCGCGACTTCCTTTTCGTAGGTCGCGTCGCTCCGCGCCGCGAGATAGACCGTGCCCAGGCCGCCGCGCCCTAGCTCCCGGATCGTCCGGTAAGGGCCAAACTGCCGCGCCACGAAAGGTTCCTCCGCGATCTTCGCCAGCAGCTCGCGCGGAATCGCCTTGGCCGGATTCTCGATGAAGCCATTCGCCTGCGAGTCGGAGGCGAGAAGTGATTCCACCTCTCGCCGCAGCGATTCATCCCCCGCGCAATGCTCACGCAGGCAGGCGGCCTGCGCGTCGCCAGCCAGGCCGGCAGCGGCTTCGAAGACTTCCTTGACCCGCGGCCAGCCTTCACCCGCCCGCGGCATTGGCTGCTCCTTCGCCCAGGATTTCCCGCCGCAGCCAGGCCCGGGCGAGGCGCCATTCGCGCTTGATCGTGCTCGGCGAGATGCCCAGGACTTCGCCGATTTCTTCATTCGTGAGGCCGCCGAAGAAGGTCATCTCCACGATGTCGCTCTGGCGTTGATCGAAGCTGGCGAGGTCGTTGAGCGCGTCAT
>JBPCRH010000125.1:0-3062 GCA_050997075.1 Chthoniobacterales bacterium | reverse complement strand
AGAAAGAGGATCACGCTGGAAAATCCGAAATCCGAATCCCGAAATCCGAAACAAATCCGAAGCTTGAATGACGGAAATCGGAGTCGTTAGGCGCGCCTTTTTGGCCTTCGTTATTCGTCATTGTTTCGGGCTTCGGATTTCGAATTTCGTCCTTTTTTCCAAAACCTACTTCCGGCCAACAACCACAAAGACATCCTCGAGCTTGGCGAGGTCCACGGCGGGCGCGAGCTTCGCCTGGCTATCGAGCGCGCGGACCTGGAAGCTCTTCACCGTGCCGACAAAAAGACCCGAGGGAAACACCCCGCCCACGCCCGAAGTGTAAACCTTCTGACCCGGCTTCAGCTCTGCCTGCTTCGAGAGATAATCGAGGTCGAGAAGCGGTGAGAGACTGCCCGCGACCCGTTCGCCGGTCACGATCCCCTGCTCGCGCGTGCCTTCGACGGTCGCGGCGACGCGGCAATTTTCATCGGAGATGAGAAGCACGACCGCGATGTTCGCGCTCACCGTTGTGGTCCGGCCGACGAGGCCTTCATCGGTCAGCACCGGCATCTCCGGCGCGAGGCCATCTTCCTCGCCGCGATTGATCGTCACCGTGCGCCACCAGGTCGAGGAATCGCGGGTTACGATCTCCGCGGGCACGAGTTTAAACAGCGAGCGCTCCCGATAAGCGAGCGCGTGCCGGAGCCGGTTGACCTCGTGCTCGACGTCGCGCAGGGCTTCGTTCGTCGCTTTGAGCGAGCGATTCTCGACCCGTAGTTGGGTGTTCTCGCGCTCGAGTTGTTCGAGCGATTTCAGGCCCGTGCGGACCGACGTGATTTGCCGCTCAAGCCCGGAGCCCGATTTCAAAAACGGCGCGATGCCCTGGAAAAACGAAGCCTGAATTTTCCGTGTCGCCTGCGGCCCCATGCTCAGAAGTGTCAGCACGGCTGCCGCAAAAATCACGAGTGCGGCAATCCCAGTGCGGCTCATGGGGAAATGCGGAATGAAGAATGCGAAATGCGGAATGAAGAGGCGGAGAGCTTTTGTCTATTCCGCGTTCCGCATTCCGAAATCCGCATTGGCCTCACTGCCGCCATTGGCGATCGGCGGTCGCGACCTGGCGGAGGAATTTAATTTCGTTGAGGCACTTGCCGGTGCCTTCGGCGACCGCGCTGAGCGGATCTTCCGCGACGTGCACGGGCAGACCCGTCTCTTCGCTGAGGAGGCGGTCGAAGCCGCGGAGCAAAGCACCGCCACCGGCGAGCACGAGCCCGCGATCGACCAGATCGGCGGAGAGTTCCGGCGGGCAACGTTCGAGCGTGATCCGGACCGAATCGACAATCGTTGAGATCGGTTCGAGCAACGCTTCCCGCACTTCCTGCGAAGTAATCGTCAGGGTCTTCGGCAGGCCCGCGACGAGATCGCGACCTTTTACTTCCACGCTTGTCTCCTTGTCGCTCGGATACGCGGAACCGATTTTAATTTTAATCTCCTCGGCCGTGCGCTCGCCGATCATCAGGTTGTAAGCGCGCTTCATGTATTGCACGATCGCTTCGTCGAGTTCATCGCCGGCCACGCGCACGCTTCGGCTAAAGACGATGCCGCTGAGCGAAATCAACGCGACTTCCGTCGTGCCGCCGCCGATGTCGATGATCATGTTACCGGCCGGATCCTGCACCGGCAGGCCGACGCCGATCGCCGCCGCCATCGGTTCTTCGATGAGATAAACCTCGCGCGCGCCGGCATGCGTGGCCGACTCGCGGACGGCGCGTTTTTCCACTTCGGTGATGCCGGAAGGCACCGCGATCACGACCCGCGGGCGAGCGCGCACGCGGCTGTTGTGCACTTTGGTGATGAAATGCCGGAGCATCGCCTCGGTCACTTCGAAATCGGCGATGACGCCATCCTTCAAAGGCCGCACCGCAACGATGTTCGCCGGGGTGCGCCCAAGCATCCGCTTCGCTTCGTCGCCGACGGCGAGGACTTTCGACGTGCCCGCCTGCACCGCCACGACGGACGGTTCGCGCAGGACGATGCCCTGATCCTTGACGTAAACGAGCGTGTTTGCCGTTCCGAGATCGATCCCGATATCGCTGGAGAACCAGCCCAAAAATCTGTTTAACATGAAAATTGCCTTAGGTTTACGAGACGCCAGCCGACCCTTGGGAAGCGAAAGCTATGCCGGCGCGTTCGGAAGGCGAAAAACGTAGTATCTTGGAACAGCGCACCCGCGCGTCAAGCGGAGGTTGCTGCTGGCCGGATGTTGGTGGATGAGGAATGCGCCATGCCCGACCGGAAAATCATCGTCGCCCCCTCTCTTCTCGCCGCGGATTTCGCGCATCTCGCCGACGACGTGGCGAAAGTCGTCGCCGCGGGCGCGGACTGGCTGCACCTCGACATCATGGACGGCCAGTTTGTCGATAATATTTCCTTCGGCCCGGCGGTCGTGCAGTTGGTGCGCGGCCTAACGAGTCGGCCGCTCGACGTGCATCTCATGATCGAGCGGGCCGATCATTACGTCCCGCGCTTCATCGCCGCGGGCGCGAACTCGATCACGGTCCACGTCGAAGCGGAGGCGAAACATGATGTCGCGCAAACGTTAGGCGCGATTCGCGCGGCCGGGTGCCGCTGCGGGTTGACCTTGAATCCCGCGACGCCCTTCGCCGCGCTCGAGCCGCATTTGCCTAACGTTGATCTCGTCCTGATCATGACCGTGCAGCCGGGTTTTGGCGGCCAGAGTTTTCGGCCCGAAATGATGGCGAAAGTGCGCCGCGCCGCTGAACTGCGGGCCTCGTTAGGCGCGAATTACGACATCGAAGTCGACGGCGGGATTAATCCTGAGACCGCGCGCCTGACGATCGCGAGCGGCGCCAACGTCCTCGTCGCGGGCACCTCGATTTTCAAAACCGCCGACTACGCGGAGGCCATTCGCGCCCTGCGCGGCGCGTAGCTTGGGTGGCGCGAGCTTCTGGCTTGTGTGTTTCCGATCTCGCAAGCTAGAAGCTCGCGCCACTGACCCCGTCGTTCCTCCAAAAGTCGACAGCTCGGATACCTGCTGTATCACGCTAGCATGGACGACAAAA
>JBPCRH010000111.1:0-2731 GCA_050997075.1 Chthoniobacterales bacterium | reverse complement strand
GCAATTGATCGTGCAGCACCTCCATCTCGCGCATCGGGCTGTGGCAGGAATGGAATTGCAGCGAATCATCGTCCGGCGCGACCGCGCGCAGCGCCGCGCCGGTCGGATCGTGCAGCTCGAAAATATCGCGCTGAATTTGCCCGAGGGCGTTGTCGTTGGGCGGCGCGGCGAAGTCTTCGTGTTCCCTGGTTGGATTCAGCTCGGTCACGTTCTCGAGAAATTGCCGGCCGAGTTTGCCGAGCGAGGCGAAGAGCGGATTTCCGCGCGTAAACTGAAGATCGAGCTGCGCACTCGCGCGCACCTTGCGCCGGGCCCGGATCTCTTCGCACTCCGAACGAATATCGCCGAACCACTCCGCGGTCGGCCGCATGACAAAAAAGTGCACCTCGAGCGCGCGCGCCAGTTCCTGGAAAAACTCCAGGTAAAACACTGGCAGCGTCGAGATGCCGAAAAGGAAAACGCGTGCTGGCAGCGGCGCGGCATCCCGGCCTAACGAGTCCGCAAATTCCCGGGCCAGCGCCGGCGGATGCAAGCCGGGCGCGGTGCCGACCACTTCACGCCAAAGAATGGCCTGCCAATCCGCGCCCTTGCCGCGGTCCCACTCCAGGATCATGTCCGGCCGGAAGGCGAGATATTGATCGAAGGAAGCGGCAATTTTCTCTGAGAGTTGGAAGCGGCGAAGCTCCGGGCGCGGCCGTTCGAGATAACGCCGGAGGTCGACAAACTCCGCCCGGCCGGCCAGCCCCGGGAGCAAATGCATGATCCGCCAGGTGAGATTTTCGCGCGCATAAAAACGCGCGTGCGCGCGACCGGGAAGCGCATTATCCATCAAGCCCGCGACGAATTTTTGCGGGAAAACGAAGTTTATATTGGCGCAAATACCGTGCACCTCGGCCAGGCGCAGAGAGATCCAGCGACCCATGCCCGCACTCTGCACGACGATCTTTTCCGGCTGGAACAGCGAACCCGCCGGATGCTGCACGATCTTCGCCAGACCGGTCAGCAAGTTCTCCAGGCGATTGCTGGTGTGGAGGTGGAGACCGGGCATCTGCGCGAACATATCACAGGCGATTCCGGGGCCGAGGGGCGCGGATTAAACTGGCTTGCTACGCGGACAGCCGGGGTGGTATAACCACCACAAATTGCGGAAGGAGCCCGCCCAACTATGAATCCTGAACAAACACCTGACCCGGCGATCCGGGTGAATTTTAATCCCAAAGCCCAGCCTCCGGAAGAAGTGGAGGAAGCCGGCAAAGTCGATCGGATTCGCGATATCCTTTTCGGCACCCAAATGCGCGATTACGACGGTCGCTTCCAGCGCCTCGATGAACGCCTCGCGCACGAAGCGTCCGAGGCCCGCGGCGAAGTGCAGCGCCGCATCGAAGGGCTCGAGAATTTCCTCAAGGCCGAGGTGCAATCACTCACCAACCGCCTCAACGTCGAGCAATCCGATCGCGGGAGCGCGATCGAGAAACTGGCGCGCGACCTCGCGGAAACGGCCCGCGCGCTCGAGGGCAAAATCAAGGGGCTGGACGAAAACACCGCGCGGGAACTCCACACTCTGCGCGAGCAACTCCTCGAACAATCCAAGGCGCTCAACGCCGAGATCAAGGACAAACACGACCAGATGAAAGCCGGGCTCGAGCACGAGGCGGAGGAAATCCGCAAGGCCATGACCGGTCGCGAATCGCTGGCCGAGATGTTAAGCGAAGTCGCGCTCCGTTTGAAAAACGAGTTTCGCGTACCCGGCGCCTAACGACCGAGCGAGATGCGCGGATCGTCTCGTGACGCAGTCGAGGAGTTCGAGGAACTCCGGCGCCTTCTCCTGAGCCGCGAGCGTCAGGAGCTCGAGGAGCTACGTGATCAGGTCACGAACAAGGAGAAGCGCTCTCGCGACATCGCCGCGGTCCTGCCGGAGGCCGTAAAAATGAGCCGCGAAAGCGGCGACGACGAGCTGGCCGGCGCGCTCCGGCCGACGATCGAGCATTCCGTCCAGGAGTCGATCGAGAAACGGCCGGAGACGTTCGTTAATGCGCTCCATCCGATCATCGGGCCGATCGTTAGGCGCTCGCTCGCCGAGAGCATGCGGCGGCTCCTCCAGTCACTCAACCAGTCGCTCGAGCACACCTTTTCCTGGCGCGGTTTGAAGTGGCGTTTCGAGGCGCTCCGCACCGGCAAGAGCTTTGCCGAAGTGGTGATGCTGCGCAGCCTCGTCTACCGGGTCGAGCAGGTCTTTCTCATTCATCGCGCGACCAGCCTCGCTCTGCTCCACGTCTCCGCCGATCCCGCGCTCAGCCGCGACTCCGACATGGTCGCGGGCATGCTCAGCGCGATTCAGGATTTCGCGCGCGATTCGTTTCAGACCGGCGCCGATTCCAACCTCGACGAATTCCGAATGGGCGAGCTCCAGGTCTGGATCGCGCCCGGGCAATCGGCATATCTCGCGGCAGTGATCCGCGGGAATCCGTCGCGCGAACTGCGGACCACGCTCGAGGATGCGATCGACAGCATCCACACGCTGAAAGGTTCGACCCTCGCGAACTTCGACGGCGACCCGGCGGTCTTCGAGTCGCTCCGGCCCGAGCTCGAGAACTGCCTGCGCGCGCAATATGCCGAGAAAAAAGCCAAGAGCCGCCCGACGCGCGCCTGGTTTCTCCTCACTCTGCTGGCGGCGCTCGTGCCCGCGGCGTTGCTTTTTTTCGCGCCACGCAGCTCACATCGGTCACAATTC
>JBPCRH010000090.1:0-3154 GCA_050997075.1 Chthoniobacterales bacterium | reverse complement strand
GGATCGCGCTGAGCAAGTTGCCGACATCCATGTTCTCACGACCGGCGCGATTTCGAAAAACCTCGAGGGCGAAGAACTCGCGCCGATCGGCTCGCTCGCGCAGGCCGGAGTCGTCGCGCTGACGGACGACGGCCGCTGCATCCAGAATAACGAACTGATGCGCCGCGCGGTTGAGTATGCGCGCATGTTCGATCTGCCCCTTCTCGACCATTGTCAGGACTACAACCTCGTTGGCAACGGCGTCGTCCACGAAGGCTCCTGGAGCACGTTGCTCGGGCTGCCGGGTTGGCCGGCGGCGGGCGAAGAAGTGATCGTCGCGCGCAATATTCTCCTCGCGGAACTCTGCGATCATCGCATTCATTGCCAGCACATCAGCGCGGCTGGGAGCGTGCGTTTACTCCGCGAAGCGCGGGCGCGCGGTGTGAAAATCAGCGGCGAAGTCTGCCCGCATCACCTCGCGCTCACGGACGCGGCGATTGAGAATTTCGACACTAATTTCAAGATGAACCCGCCCCTGCGGACGCAGCACGACATCGATGCGCTCTTGGAAGGGATCGCCGACGGCACGCTCGACATCCTCGCAAGCGATCACGCGCCGCACGCGAAGTTTGAGAAGGAAGTGGAGTTCGATCGCGCGCCGTTTGGAATCGTCGGGCTGGAAACGGAGCTCGGCTTATTTCTCGATCTGCTCGTGCACAAAACGAAAACGATTGATTTGCCGCGGCTGCTCGCGCTTTTCACGGTGAACCCGGCGCGATTGTTAGGCTTGGAGTCTGGCTCGCTCTCGTTAGGCGCCGCCGCCGACGTGACCCTGATCGATCCCGACCTGGAATGGACGGTCGATGTGACGAGCTTCGCCTCGGCTTCGCAGAACACGCCCTTCGATGGCTGGAAACTCAAAGGCCGCGCCGTTCGCACGATCGTTGGCGGCAAGACGATCTGGCGGTTGTAAACGTTTCGCTCTGCGAAACGCGGGATTGGCGCTGTCGGCGAAGTCCGCTCCTCGCGCTTCGCAGAGCGAAGCGTCTATAGCGCAAAAGCCCGCCCGTATTGCGCCGGCACGTCCGCTTCCTGATGGAGCGGCTGCGCGGCGTTGAGCGGCCAGTAGGGATGACGAAGAAATTCCCGCGCCATAAAGACGAGATCGGCCTGGCCCGCACGAATGATCTGGTCCGCCTGCTGAGGCGAGGTAATCAGACCGACCGCGCCGGTGGGGATGCCAGCATCACGGCGGATCTGTTCCGCAAACCGGAGCTGATAACCGGACCCGGTCGGGATCTTTGCGTCGGGGACGTTGCCGCCGCTCGAGCAATCGATCACGTCCACGCCTAACGACTGCAGTTTCCGCGCGAGCGCGACCGAGTCTCCGCCGTCCCAGCCGCCTTCGGTCCAGTCGGTCGCGGAGATGCGGACGAAAAGCGGAAGGTCCTCCGGCCAAACCGCGCGCACGGCGGTCACGGTTTCGCAGAGGAAACGGATCCGATTTTCGAAGGTGCCGCCGTATTCATCGGTCCGCCGATTCGCGAGCGGCGAGAAAAAGCTGTGCAGTAAATAACCGTGGGCCGCGTGGATCTCCACGATCTGGGCCCCGGCGGCGAGCGCGCGTTTTGCCGCCGCGACAAAGGCCTCGCGGATGCGCGCGATCCCGGCCACATCGAGCGCTTCCGGCGTTTGATAGCCGTCATGGAAGGGCACCGGACTCGCGCCGAAAATCGGGCTCCACCCGCCGTCGGCGACGCTCACCGGTTTGCCGCCTTCCCACGGCCGGGCGGTGCTCGCCTTCCGGCCGGCGTGCGCGAGCTGCATCGCCGGCACCGCGCCCTGTTGCCTAACGAACGCGAAAATGCGCGCGAGCATTTCGATCTGCGCGTCTTTCCAAATCCCGAGATCCTGCGGGCTGATCCGGCCTTCCGGAAGAACCGCCGCGGCTTCGGTAAAGATCAGGCCCGCCCCGCCGACCGCTCGACTCCCGAGATGGACCAGATGCCAGTCGTTGGCGAAGCCATCGTCGCTCGAATACTGGCACATTGGCGAGACGACGATGCGGTTGCGCAGCTCCACCCCTCGCAGGCGGAGCGGGGAAAAGAGATGAGCGGTCTGGTCTGTCGGCACGTGAACGAATCGCACAGTTCCGCGACCTTGGCTCCGTGCGCCGCGCGGATTTGCGGCGGTGCGGACAAATGCGCATTCTGGGATTCCCGCACCTCGCCCCTTATCCGATGTCCGCTTTCACTTTCAGCCCAGGTTTGCGTCGGCTCGCGCACGAGGGCCGGCTGACGTCGGCGCTCGCGCTCCCGCTTGCCGCCGGGCAGATCAGCCAAATGCTGATCGCGCTCTCCGACACTCTGATGGTAGGCCGGCTCGGGGTGTTGCCGCTTGCCGCGGCCACTTTCGCGAATAACGTCCTCTACCTCCCGTTTATTTTCGGACTCGGGTTTACGATGGCGGTTTCGATTCGGGTTTCGCAGGCGCGGGGAGCCGACGATAAACACGCGGCGCGGGCGGCTTTGCGCCACGGCTTTTACCTCGCGCTCGTCATCGGCGTCCTGACCATGCTCGGGGTTTGGGGCATTCAGCCGTTCCTCGGGCTCTTCCGGCAGGAGCCGGACATCATTCGCGCGGTGCCGCGTTATTTCCTGCTCGTGGCTGCTTCAATGATTCCCGCGCTCGCGGCGATGGCTGTAAAAAATCACGCGGACGCGATGAACCGCCCGTGGGTTCCGCTCTGGATTCTGCTCGCGGGCGCGGCCATAAACGTCTTTTTCAACTGGGTCTTCATCTACGGAAAACTGGGCGCGCCGCGGATGGGGCTCGACGGTTCCGGCTTGGCGACGTTGCTCGCGCGAATCCTGATTCTTATAGCGCTGCTTATTTGGACGAAGCGCTCGCGCGCAGTTCGCGATTGGGTGCCGACGCATTGGTTCCGCGCGCCGGAATGGGGCGCGGTGCGCGATCTTCTTCGGCTCGGACTGCCGACAAGTCTACAGCTGCTCGCCGAAGTGAGTGCTTTCGTCATGGCGACATTGTTGATCGGGACGCTCGGGGCGGCTGCGCTCGCCTCGCACCAGGTGGCGATGACCTGCGCCGCCATGATCTTCATGGTGCCGCTCGGTTTTTCCATGGCCCTGACCGTGCGCATGGGTGAGGCCTGGGG
>JBPCRH010000386.1:0-6207 GCA_050997075.1 Chthoniobacterales bacterium | reverse complement strand
GTCGTCCTGGGCAACCCTTTTTGGCAGCGGATCTTCGGCGGCGCCAGGGATGTCGTTGGTCGCTCTCTGCAATTGAACGGCGAACCCTACACGGTCATTGGAGTCGCGCCACCCACCCTCGGCAAGGCGAGCAAAGTAGATGTCTGGATGCCGATGGCTTTCAGCCCGGAAGAACGAAGCAACAAGTATCGCGGCGCGCATTATCTTAACGTCGCCGGGCGGCTCAAGCCCGGGGTCAGCGTTGCGCAGGCGCGGGCCGAACTGAAGCTGCTCGCCGGGCAATTGGCGCGGCAATATCCCGACTCGAACAAGGGTTGGGGAGTGTTGCTATTGCCCATGCGGGAATTCGCGGTGCGCGATGTGCGCGTCGTCCTCTACACCTTACTCGGCGCGGTCGGCTGCGTGCTTCTCATCGCCTGCGCGAACATCGCCAATCTGCTCCTCGCCCGCGCGACTGCGCGCCATCGCGAGATGTCGATCCGCGCTGCGCTCGGGGCCAGTCGCGGCCGACTCGTTAGGCAATTGCTCATCGAAAGCGTTCTTCTCGCGCTCTGCGGCGGGGCGGCGGGTTTGCTCATTGCGCGCTGGGGCCTCGATGCTCTGCTCGCCCTCGCACCGACCGATTTGCCGCGCGCCAGCGGCATTCATCTCGACGCCGGCGTTTTGATTTTTTCCCTGCTCCTCAGTGTCGCGACCGGTGTCGTCTTCGGCGTCGCGCCGGCTTGGCTGGCCGCGCATACCGACATGAACGAATCGCTCAAACAAGGCTCGCGCGGCTCCACCGATGCGCGGGGCCGACTGCGCGGCGCGCTCGTGGTCATCGAGGTCGCCTTCGCGCTGATGTTGTTAGGCGGGGCGGGTTTGCTCGCGCGCAGCTTCATGCGGCTGACCCATGTCGATCCCGGTTTCAATCCCCGCAACGCCACCGTTCTGCGCCTTTCGCTGCCGGAAAAAAAGTACGAAAAAGACGAACAACAGGTCGCCTTCGCCGACGCGCTCCTGGAGAAATTGCGCGTCCTGCCCGGCGTGCAGGAGATCGGCCTAACCCACACGGTTCCCTTGATCGGCGACTGGGTGCTGGGGTTTAACATCGCGGGCCGTCCGCCGATCGCGCCGAGCGATCTGCCGAACACCAACTACTACGCGGTCACGCCTGGTTATTTCCACGCCATGGGCATCCCGCTGAAACGGGGCCGGCTTTTCAACGAGCGCGACAACGCCAAAGCGCCGCGCGTCGCCATCATCAACGAAGCTCTAGCCAAACAATTTTTCCCTAACGAGGACCCGATCGGGAAACAGATCAACGTCACCAACGGTCCTGACACTTTTCGCCAGATCGTCGGCATCGTCGGCGACATCAAGCAGTACGGCGTGGACAAGGACACGACCAGTCAGACCTACGAGCCGTTCTCGCAGCATCCGTTCAACACCCTCAACGTCATTCTGCGCACAACCGGTCCGGCGACAGCCTTGACCGGCGCGCTGCGACCGGCGGTTTATGCGGTCGACAAGGATCAGCCGATCGGAAAAATCGAGCCGCTGGAAGAGATCGTCGCCGACACGATCTCGAAACAGCGTTTCGCCATGACGCTGGTCGCGGTCTTTTCCCTCGTCGCACTCGTCATCGCCTCGGTTGGAATTTACGGCGTCATGTCCTACAGCGTCGTTCAGCGCCGGAGCGAGATCGGGATTCGCATGGCGCTCGGCGCGCAATCGCGCGACGTGCTCCGGCTCATCCTCGGTGGCGGTGGAAAATTGGTCGGGCTCGGGTTGATCCTCGGCCTCATCGCGACCCTCATCGCTTCGCGGGCGATGGGATCAATCCTTTATCAGACGAGCGCGTTCGATCCGCTTACGCTCGGCGGGATCACGCTCCTGCTCGCCGGAGTCGCGCTCGTCGCCTGTCTGTTGCCGGCCCAGCGCGCCACGCGGGTGAATCCAATCGAGGCGCTGCGCAGTGAGTGACACAGCCCTCTCGGCTGTTTCGGCTGTCTCGTTATGCGGGCGTCCCGCCTGCACGCTCGCCGACGACCGGGCGAGACACCCGGGCGACGGGTCAGGCGAGACGCCTGAGTTACGATGCCGTTTTCCTCGAGGAGAGCGGGAAATTTGAATCCGTTGATCAACGCCGCCGCATCTCACTAGCAGATGATCTCAGAACTTCGCTTCGCCGCGCGGTCGCTCCTGAAACGGCCCGGGTTCACCTTTGTCGCCATCCTTACGCTCGCGCTCGGGATTGGCACTTCGACCGCGATCTTCAGCGTCGTCGACGCCGTGCTCTTGAGGCCTCTGCCTTATCCGCAGCAGGAGCGGATCGTCGAACTGCGCGAGCTCGATGAAAAAGGCGCGCCGATGGCTTTCACGGATCCGAACTTCGACGATCTGCGCCGGCAGAGCCGGAGCTTCGAGTTTCTGGCCAAATACAACGTCAGTTCAGATTCGGTCACGGGGGGCCGTGAGCCGGTGCGAGCCACGGTCTCCGCTGTAGCGCCTGATTTCTTTCGCGTCCTCGGCGTGCAGCCTTGGCGCGGACGACTTTTCTCGGGCGCGCCGGAAGGTCAGGGTGCGGTGGTCAGTTACGGCTTTTGGCAACGATCGTTAGGCGGACGATCCAGCCTGGAAGGCGCGACCTTGCGTTGCGAAGGGCGCAGCTTCGCGGTCATCGGCGTGTTCCCGCCGGGGGTCGAGTTTCCGCCGAGCGTGGACGTTTGGCTGCCCGACGCGATCTATCCGTCGAATCCTTCGCGCACCGGACACAACTGGAGCCTCGCCGGGCGCTTGCGCGAGGGCGTTTCGCCCGCGCAAGCGCGCGCGGAGGTCGCGGCCATCGGCCAGCAACTGAAACGCCAGTACGGCACGCACATGGACGCGTTCAGTTTCGGTCTCACTCCGCTGCGCGAACGCTTGGTGCGAAATGTCCGCGGGCTGCTTTGGGTGCTCTGCGGCGCGGTCGGTCTCTTGCTCATGATCGCCTGCTCGAACGTGGCCAATTTGCTTCTCGTTAGGGCGACAATCCGCCGCAAAGAGATGGCGCTACGCGCGGCGCTGGGCGCTTCACGCTGGCAATTGACTCGGCAATTTCTCGCGGAAACGCTCTTGCTCACGTTCGCGGCGGGCGCGCTCGGCACGCTCCTCGCGTATTGGGGAGTGGAGCTGATCGTGGGTCTTTACCACGGCAATCTCCCGCGGATCGGCGAGATCGGCGTCGATTCGACCGTGCTCGCTTTTGCGCTGGCGGTCTCGCTCCTGGTCGGGTTGGTGCTCGGACTGGTGCCGGCGATCCACCTTTCGCAGCGCCAGTTGCAAAGCGACCTGCAGGAGGCTGGCCGCGGCAGTTCGGCGGGCGGGGGGAGTGCGCGGATTCGGAGTCTGCTCATCGTCGCGCAGGTCGCGCTCACGCTGATCCTGCTGGTCGGCGCGGGATTATTAGGCCGAAGTTTCCAGCGTTTGCTCTCAGTGGATCCGGGCTTTCAACCAGAAAGCGTGGTGACCATGAGCATTTCGCAACCGGACCCGGCCACCCTGGCGGAACAACGCCAGTTGACCCAAAAATATCAGCGTCTACTCGACCGCCTGCAGGAGCTGCCTGGAGCGCTCGCGGTGGGAGGAACCGACGCGCTTCCGCTGAACGAGAGCGGCGCGAACGGCTCCTTCCTGATCGAGAATGGCGGGAAATCGGCGCAGACGCTGGACGAGTTGGAAAAAGAATACAACGCGGCGACCGGGACTCCCCGGATGCGCGACGCGGACTTTCGAGTGGCCAGCGCCGGCTATTTTTCGGTGCTGCAAATTCCCCTCGTGCGCGGCCGCTTCTTTACCGCGGCGGATGGGCCGGACTCACCGCAGGTGGCGCTGGTCAGCCAGACGCTGGTGCGGCGCTATTGGCCTAACGAGGACCCGATTGGAAAACAATTGCAGTTTGGGGGGATGGATGGCGATCTGCATTTGCTCCAGGTCGTCGGCGTGATCGGCGACGTGCGCGATGATGGGCTCGACGCGGAGCCGCGGCCGACCGTTTACGTCAATTACCTCCAGCGACCGCGCCACGCTTCGCAGTTCTCTTTCGTTCTCCGCGGCCGGGGCAATCCAGCGACCTTCATCGCGGCGATGCGGCAGGAAGCGCGCGCGATCGATCCGGAAATGCCGACGGAATTCCAGACGCTCGAACAAGTGGTCTCGGCCTCGCTCGACAGCCGGCGCTTCAGCATGGTCATGCTCGGCGTTTTTGCCGGTGCCGCCCTTCTTCTCGCGATGGTCGGGCTCTACGGAATCATGGCCTATATCACGTCGCAACGGACGCGTGAGATCGGCATTCGCATGGCGCTCGGCGCGCAACGCGGCGACCTGCTCGCGTTGATCTTGCGGCAAAGTTTCGGGCTCGTTCTCGTCGGCGTTGTCCTCGGCGTGCTCGGCGCGCTGGGGGGCTCGCATCTTCTCGGTTCGCTCCTCTATGGCGTGAGCGCGATCGATTTTCCGACTTATCTCCTCGTCGTCGCGCTGCTCGGCGCGGCGGCTTTCATCGCCAGTCTCATCCCCGCGCGCCGCGCCACCCAGGTGAATCCTACGGAAGCGCTCCGCGCAGAATAGAAACCAACCACCATGCTCCACGACATCCGCTTCGCCCTCCGACTGCTCCTCAAATCGCCCGGCTTCAGCGCCATCGCGATTCTCACTCTCGCCCTCGGTATCGGGGTGAACACTTCCGTCTTCAGCCTCGTCCACACGATGATTTACCAGCCGCCCAGCTATGAGCGGCCGCACGAGATCGTGCAGCTCTTCTCGCAGGACAGCAAAAACCCGAAATCGTTCCGCGGCTTTTCTTATCCGACCTATCGCGACATCCGCGAGCAGAACACCGTTTTCTCCGGCCTCCTCGCGCACAACCTCGCCATGATCGGGATCGGTGAAAAAGGCGACACCCCGCGCGCTTTCGCCGATGTCGTGAGCTCGAATTACTTCTCCGTGCTCGGCCGCGCGCCGGCTCAGGGTCGCACCTTTTCGCCGGAGGAAGAGACGCCGGGCCGCAGCGTCCCGGTCGCGATCGTGAGTCACAACTACTGGAGGAAACAGGGACTCAAGCCGGATCTTCTCGGTTCGAAAATGCTCATCGACGGACGACCTTTCACGATCGTCGGGATTATGCCGAAAGATTTTTCCGGGACGATGCAGATCATCGCGCCGGAGGTCTGGCTGCCGCTGGGGATGTATGATCAGGTGGCGAACGATTTCGAAGGCGATAACCGCAACTCGTTAGGCGACCGCGCCGGCACGCAGCTGATGTTGATCGGCCGGCTCAAGCCCGGAACGACCGCGGCGGCCGCGCTCCCCGCGCTCAAGACGCTGGCGAGCAATCTGGAAAAAGCCTACCCGGCCGAGCAAAAGAATCAGACCTTCACGACCGCTCCGGTCTCGCGTTTTTCCACGAGCACGAGCCCGCAAGGCGAAGGCGGCATGAGCAAAATCGCGCCGCTTCTTCTCGGCATGTCGGCGGTCGTACTCCTCGTCGCCTGCCTCAATCTCGCGAACATGCTCCTCGCCCGCGGCACCTCGCGGCGGAAGGAAATCGCGATTCGGCAGGCGCTCGGCGGGACACGCCAGCGCATCGTGAGGCAATTGCTCATCGAGGGATTTGTCCTCGCCCTTTGCGGCGGGGCGTTCGGATTGCTCCTCGGGATTTGGTCGTGCCATCTCCTCATCGCTTCCGCAGGCAAAATGCTGCCGCTCGATCTCGTTTGGTCGACCAGTCCGAATCCCGCCATTCTTATCGCCACCCTCATCTTCGCCATGTTCGGGACGATCTGCTTCGCGCTCGGGCCGGCCTTGAAGTTGTCGCGCGGTCTCATTATCGGCGACTTAAAAGAAAACGCGGCCGAGGATGTCGTTAGGCGGAAATGGAAATTTCTCCCGCGCAATCCGCTGGTCGTGGCGCAGATCGCCTTTTCTCTCGCTCTTCTGACGGCGGCGGCGCTCTTCCTGCGCGGCGCGCAGAAGGCGGCGGCGGTTGATACCGGGCTGAAAACCGAACGCAGCTTTCTCCTCGAGGTCGATGCCAGCCTGGCCGGCCGCGATCAAAAGCAGTCGCAGGAGCTTTACCGGAAATTGCAGGAACGCATCGCCGCACTCCCCGGCGTCGAGAGCGCCGCGATCTCGGCGACCGTGCCCTTCGGCATGATTTCGTTAGGCAAAAATGTCCAACGCGCCGGGTTT
>JBPCRH010000267.1:0-2634 GCA_050997075.1 Chthoniobacterales bacterium | reverse complement strand
TGCGAGACGAGCGTGCCGTCGAAATCGGTGCTGATGAGCTGAATTTTGCCGGGCATCGGGAAGGGCAACTTGCCTCGCCGGACGCCCAAGTCCAGACTGAGGTCGCCATGAAATCCGCCTACGAACTCGCAATGGAGCGTCTGGAAAAAAGCGCGCCGACGGTGGCGTTAACCAATGCGCAAAAGGCGGAAATCGCCGAGATCGATTCCTCCTACAAAGCGCGGATCGCGGAGAAGGAGTTGTTCCTCAAGGGCCAGATCCGCGATGCGCAAACGAGCGGGAAGTTCGACGAAATCGAAAATCTGCAAAAGCAGTTGTCGATCGAGGTGCGGCGTCTGCAGGAAGATTGCGAGGAGAAGAAGAACAAGCTGCGCGCGACCTTCGCCGGTTGAGGGAAGCGCGGGGCAGCACACTCCGGGTAGCGCCCGCGTTCCGCGGGCTGGCGAAGGTGTTCCACCGTCGCGAACTTTCCTTCGCGGCCGACCTTCTCGTGACGCTTCAGTCTCCAGGAAAGTTCGTCGCGGTGGAACACCGCGACCAGCCCACGAAACGTGGGCGCTACCCAGCCATCGCGGGATAGCGTTTTCTTTTGCCATTCCGTGACGGGCAACGCATGCTTCCCGCCCTTCACCCATGGCCCTTGTCCAACCCGAACTGAAAGTTTTCACCGGCTCCGCCAATCGCGATCTCGCACAGAAGATTTGCGCATTCATCGGCGTGCCCTTGGGCGCAGCCACGATCTCGTCCTTCCCCGACGGCGAGACCTACATCAAGATCGACGAGAACATTCGCGGTCGCGACGTCTTCATCGTCCAGCCGACTTGTCCGCCGACCAATCAGCACCTCATGGAGTTGCTCATCATGGTCGACGCGGCGCGGCGCGCGAGCGCTTATCGGATCACGGCGGTGATCCCGTTTTTTGGTTATGCGCGGCAGGATCGCAAGGACAAGCCGCGCGTCCCGATCACCGCGAAACTGGTCGCAAACCTCCTCACCGCAGCGGGCGTGAATCGCGTTCTCACGATGGATCTGCACGCGCAGCAGGTGCAGGGCTTTTTCGATATCCCGGTGGACCATTTGTATTCCCTGCCGGTGCTCCTGCCTTATCTGCGCTCGAAGTTGACCCGCAAAACCGTCGTCGTCTCTCCTGATGTCGGCGGGTTGAAAATGGCTTCCGCTTACTCGCAGGCGCTCGGGGTTAATCTCGCGATCGTGGCCAAGCAACGGAAGAGCGCGACCGAGACGGAAGCGCAGTATCTCATCGGTGAAGTGGACGGCTGCGATGTCCTGCTGGTGGACGATCTAACCGAGACCGCCGGCACCCTCACCTCTGCCACCGTGCTCTTGAAAAAGAACGGCGCGCTCGACGTTTACGCCGGCGTCGCCCACGCCGTCCTCGCCGACGTCGCCATCGAGCGGTTGCACAAGTCCGAGATTACGGAATTACTAACGACCACCAGCACGCCTGTTCGCACCGTAGAAGGCTTTACGACCACGGTGCTTAGTGTCTCTGAGCTGCTCGGCGAAAGCATCAAACGGATCCATCACGATGAGTCCGTCTCGTCGCTCTTCAACATCGACAAAGGCGCGCCCTAACTACCGATACCATGGCCAAACAAGTAAAACTCACCGCGACCCGCCGTTCCACGATCGGGCGTTCCGCCGTTCGCAAAATCAAAGCCGCAGGCTTCGTCCCGGCGGTCATCTACGGCGCCAAGACCGAGCCGCAGGCACTCCAGGTGACCAAGCGCGACATCACGAATATTCTCAGCCACGCCTCAGGTGAAAACGTCCTCGTCGAGCTCGAGATCGATGGCGAAGGCAGCCGGACGGCGCTCCTCCAGGAGGTGCAACACTCGCCCCTCGGCGGCGATATTTTACACGTCGATTTCCACGCCATCTCGATGGACGAAATGATCGAGGCCGACGTGCCCCTCGAGCCGACCGGCATCCCGGAAGGCGTGAAGACTTTTGGTGGTTTGCTTGAGCAAAACATCCGTTCGCTCGAGATCGAATGTCTCCCGAAAGATCTCCCCGATTCCATCTCGGTCGATGTCTCGAAGCTGAACATCGGCGACTCCATCCACGTGCGCGATTTGCCGCTGCCCGAAGGTGTGACCACGCGCGTGCAGCCGGACCTGACCGCGTTCTCGGTCGTCGCCCCGACGGTGGAAGTGGAGCCGGTCGCCGCGGCCGAAGCCCCGACCGCGCCGGAAGTGATCACCGCGAAGAAGGAAGAGCCGGATGCGGCACCCGGTGGAGCGAAAGAGGCGAAGAAGTAACGCGTCGCGCGCCGTTCGTAAGTGCCTCAGGCTTGGCACCGCTCGTTGTCATCCCGAACCGGCGAAGCACGGAGAGGGATCTCGCAAGCGTTGCTCGATGCTCGCTTGCCTCGCAACGCCGGGCGACGCTTGCGAGATCCTTCGCTTCGCTCAGGATGACAACGCCTTAAGAAATGACGCTGCTAAATGCCGAATCCGCGCCGATCCGTCTGGTCGCGGGCCTGGGCAATCCCGGCCGCGAGTACCAGCGGACGCGCCACAACGTCGGCTTTATGGTCCTCGATCTCCTCGCGCATCAGCGGAAATTGCCTTGGGATTACTCGGAAAAATGGGGCGCAGCCTGGGCTAAAAG
>JBPCRH010000291.1:0-2595 GCA_050997075.1 Chthoniobacterales bacterium | reverse complement strand
GCGCCTCCTTGTATTGCTGTTTGCCGTAAAACTTGTCGCCCAGTTGCACGGTCAGGCTGTTCAGCTCGACGACGTTGTCGACCAGGCTGACTTTTTGGTGGATCAGCTCGAGCACGTGCAGCGACTTCGCACCGTTTCCCTGCCCCGCGTAGAGCTGCGCCAGAATGGTCGCGCCGCGCATCGCGTTGGAGCTCTTGATTTCGTTGCCGATGAACCTTTCCAGCGTCTTCACCGCATCGTCGCTTTTGCCGGAGGCCTTTTCCGCCTCGGCCTTGAAGAGCAACGCCTGGTCGCGCATCGCCGGGTCGCTCTCAAGCGCGGCCATTTGCTGCGCCGCGACCTGGTAATTTTTCGCGAGGAAATTCGACTGCGCGATCGCGAACGCGACGCTGCCGGCGTGCGGGCCTTGCGGGAACTTCGCCTGGTAATTCTTGAAGGCGGCGATCGCTTTCGGGTAATCGGCGGCGTTGAAATAGGCCGAGCCGATGGTGTAGTAAACCGGCTCGAGCTGCGGCGAAAAGTCGACCCGGCCGAGGAGACCTTCAAGATCGGCGGCGGCTTTGCGGTAGTCGCCCGCCTGGAACTTCCCCATCGCCTGGTTGTAAACCGCGGAGAGGTCCGGCGCGTCCTGCGCGAGGAGGGGCGCGACCCCGAGAAGAAAGGCGAGCGTGCCACCCAAACCTGCTCGCCTAACGAATCGCGTCATTCGCCCAAAATATACCAGCGCGCGCCCCAGCAAGTCGAAGCATTTATCCTGAACCCGTTCAAAGCGCGGCCGCCAGCGCCGCTGCTTTAGCGCGCGGTGCTCGCGGTCTTCGGACCGTTCGTCGACTGGACGAGATCGCAGAGGATATTGGGGGTCTCGTCGCGCTCCGGGTCGACCGCCGCGGGCTTGCTGTCGTCGGTATTCTCGGGATCGGCCGAGTCATCGGAGTTGTCCGCACCGGGGGCGGCTTCCGGCGCGACCTTGGCCACGTCGCCGCCCTTCTTTTTCGCCTCCGCCGTTTTCCCCGGATACATGATGAGCTGGAGCTTCGGATCGTCGATCGTCTCGAGGGTGAGGCGGTAAATATTCGGTTCCTCCAGGTTCCGCGCGAGGCGGTCTTTCGTGCGGGTTTCCTTGCGCACTTTTTCCTCGCCGAGTTCCTTGCGGCGGACGTCTTCGTTCAGAGTGATGCGGTTATCGTCGAGCTTCTTCCGCAGCCGTTCCATGTCTTCCATGACGTAGTGGAACTCCGGATCCGCGGTCACGCGCGCGGCCGAGCGGGCCTTTAACTCATCGATGAAGAGCTGATGCGAGTCCGACCATTTCGTGAACCTGGCAGGCGGGACTTCGTCGTAGGGGAGCGCGTTTTTGAGCGCGCCCTCGCCGAACTCCGGCAGGTCGGTCAAAGTCGGCAGGACGATGTCGGAAGCGACGCCATGGAGTTGGGTCGAGCCGCCGGCGATGCGGTAAAACTTCTGGATCGTGAGTTTTAGTGCCCCGTCCTCCGACGAGCGCGAGCCGAGGAGCGAAGTGAAACGCCCGATCTCGAGGATCGTCTGCACGGTTCCTTTTCCGAAAGTGCTCTTGTCGCCCACGATCACGGCGCGGCCGTAATCCTGAAGCGCGGCGGCGAAAATTTCGCTCGCAGAAGCACTTTGCCGGCTGGTCAGGACGACGAGCGGCCCGTCGTAGGCGATGTCCGGATCGGGATCGGTCGAAATGACGACGCGGTCGTTCGAGCCCTTCGTCTGCACGACCGGGCCGGATGTAAAGAAGAGGCCGGTGAGCTGGATCGCTTCCTCGAGCGAGCCGCCGCCGTTGCGCCGGAGATCGATCACAAGCCCGGCGATCTTCTCTTTCTTGAGGCGCTTGAGCAGCGCGAGCACGTCGCGGGTGGTGCTCTTTCTATGCCCCTCCATGTCGGCGTAAAACGACGGGAGCGTGAGCCAGCCGAGCTTCACCGGATCGCCGTTGCGATCTTTCTTGAGGATGATGTCGGCGCGGGCTTCCTGGTCTTTCAGCTTAATCTCGTCGCGCACGAGCTCGATCGTCTTGCGCTGCGAAGGATCGGCCGCGCTCGCCGGGATGATGAGGAGGCGAACTTTAGTGCCCTTCTTGCCGCGGATCTGCTCGACCACTTTGTCGAGGCGCATGTCGCGGACGTCGTTGAAATCTTTCGAGCCCTGCGCGACCGCGCTGATGCGATCGCCGACCTTGATCTTGCCGCTGGTCTGCGCCGGGCCGCCCGCGACGAGGCTCTCGATCTTGGCGTAGCCGTCTTCGCTCCGGAGCATGGCGCAGATCCCGACGAGCGAGAGGCCCATGTTGATGCTGAAGTTTTTCAGGTCGGACTGGCTGAGATATTCCGAGTGCGGATCATAGGCCTGCGCGAGCGCGTCGAGGAAGAGTTTCACCTGCTCTTCGTCGTCCTCCTCATGGATGGTGCGGAGCATGCGATCGTAACGGCGCTCGACCAGTTTCGGACCGGGCTCGATCGGATGTTCGGCCAGCTTTTCCTGGAGGAGTTCGTTCTCGATCCGCTTCCGCCAGAGCTCATCGGCCTCGGCATCGTCCTTCGGCCAGGGCGCTTTCTGCCGGCTCATAAGGAC
>JBPCRH010000249.1:0-2807 GCA_050997075.1 Chthoniobacterales bacterium | reverse complement strand
AGCTTAGCTTGGTAGAGCGCCTGGTTTGGGACCAGGAGGTCGCAGGTTCGAATCCTGTCACCCCGATCTCTCCTTGATGTTTTCGGTTTCATGAAGCTAAACGTCATCCTTCGCGTGCTGGCCTTCGGGCCCAGCCTCTTTCTCTCTGCCACGGTCGCGCGCGGCCAAGCCGCGGCCAATCCCGATAATACCGGGGCCCAAGCCGTCCGTGCCGAAGAGGCGGCCGCGCCGCTTCCGGTGGCGGGTCCGGCGCTTTCACCGAGTGCCCCTGTCGAGCCCGCTTCGATCATCCCGCCGAATACCCTACCGTTGCCGGGCACGACCTCGCTTCCGCCGATCCCCGCGGCGCCAGAGTTGAAGCAGTTAAGCGACCTTTTCAAACGTTCGTCACTCGGCAAGATCGCGGATGAACATCGGCTCCATGTGCAGATGTCCACCCTGCAAACCCAGATCCGCAACGATGCCGACCTGCAAGAACTAAAGGTCGCGGCCCTGGAGGCTCCGACCGATCTCGAGCGGCGTCACGGGTTCCGGCGCTATTACGAACTTTACTACCGCAAACTGCTCGCGCGGGCGGATTCGCCGGAGCTGCGGGATTATCTGAAGGCGCAGGAAGCCGCGCAGGAACTCACCTTGCTCCAGCCGCGGACGCGTCACGAGACGGACGAGGCCGAAGCGGCGAAGCTCGCGAGCGCCCGGGCCGACGCCTCGGCCGCTCCTCTCTCGACGCCGACGCAGGCGCGGATAAACGACGTTTTCAATCACTAGCGCGGCGCGGAAACGACCGGTTGCCGGGCCGCACGAGTGCCGCTAAAATTGCGGCCGGAAACTGGCGCGTTCGTCTAGTGGTTAGGACACAGCCCTCTCAAGGCTGGTGCACGGGTTCGATCCCCGTACGCGCTGCCCCCAGTCCGCGCCTCATGCCGTAAACTACTCAGGGGCGACGGTGATATTAAACGCGCGAAGACTTGGACATCGCCCCGCCCACTCCTCTGCCGGCGGCCCGGTAAAACGAGAAGCGGCAATCTAAGGCGCAGGTTTTTGCTTCTGGCTGAGTCCGCGCCCGGTCGTGAGATAGACGGCGAAACTCCCGAGCCAATGCCCGCCTGCATAATGTTCGCCGGTGACCGCCGCGAGACCGGCGCGGCGATGGGCGGCGGCCGTCGCGGCGAGCGCGGGCCGGCGGGAGTCGTTAGGCGGCAGGCCGGAGAGAATTCCCTCGAGCATCCAGGCCCGGCTCAGGTTCAAGCCATCGAGATGGGCGAGCTTCGGATCGCTGGGATCGGGCGAAACGGCCACCGGCAGCCATTCTTTTTCGGACTCGGTCGGAATTTGTGGCAAAAAGGCGCCGAGCCATTTCGCGAACTCGGCCGGCGCGAGCACCCGGCGCATCAGGTCGGCTTCGCCGAGCCCCGGCGACAGGAAATCCTCGCCGGAAGGTTCGTAGGCCAGCGGGTAATCCTTATCCGCGAGAAAAAAGCGCCGAGCCGAATCGACTACGAGCTTCTCAAGACCTTTGTTTCCGCTCGTCCGCGCGTAGTCGATAATCAGTCCGAGCCCGAAAGCCGTCTGGTCGTGCTCGCCGATGCGGACCGGATGGGAAAGCTTCGGCAGCCAATTCGTGAGGCGGGCGACCGCGGCCTCTTCCAGCGGCCGCAGACGCGCGGACATTTCTTTCGCTTCGGGGTCGTCCCATTCGCGCAATTCCGCGCCAAGTTGCAGGAGCCACGCGAGGCCGTAAGGGCGCTCGAAACTCGCGCGGCCCGGTCCGTTTAGATACGCGACTTCCTGCGCGATGTTCGCTGTCGTCAGACTAAGCTGCAAGGCCGCGCGCGCTTCGGCGGCGAAGGGCGCTTCCGGGAAGGTGCGGGCCAGCCGCGCGAGCAACCAATGACCGTGGACGGACGAATGCCAGTCGTAGCAGCCGCAAAAAGCCGGCGTCAGTTTGCGCGGCGGGGCGACGTCGGCGTCGCTGTTCAACACGTGGCTCACGTGATTCGGGAATTCCTTGTGCACGCAGGCCAGAGCGAGCCGGGCGAACCGATCGGCGGCGTGGGCGTCGAATTGCGGCGTGGAATTTTCCGCGGCCAGGCCGACGAGAGGAAAAGAGCAGACTGCGGCTACGATTTTCAGAGTCATCCTCCAATCAACTCGCCGATGCGTTCGCGTTTGCAACCACGCCCGCTTCGCCGCCGGCTTCGCCTTCCCGCGCATTGGAGACTCGAAATCCCAGTTCAAGGTAACTATTGAAATTGTCGCGTTCGCTTGACGGCTCACACCGCGACCACCCACGCTTCGATCTCCCTGCAGGTCCGCGCTGACTGCCGCGATCGTTGTCTTCTCTGCGCGAAACGCTAGCCTCTTTCGGCTTCCACTCTCCCGCTTCACGCCATTGCAACGACGCTCGCAACTTCACCTCCGCCCGAGCGCGATCTGCCTCCTGGTGCTCCTGGCTTTTACCGGCTGTCGTCCCCTGCTCGAGCGCGAGATTTCCAGTCGCATCCTCGCGTTTGAAGGCGAGGTGCAGTGCTCGGTTGGCGGAAAGATCGGTCGCCTCTCCGGTAATTCGTTTCTGCCGCCGGGCGCGAAGATCAGTTCCGGACCGAACGCGCGCGTTGATCTGATGGTGCTGCCCGGAGTGCTGATGGAACTCGCCGCCGACACCGAGATCGAGATTTTGCGACTCCGACTGGATCGCGACGGCGACGAGTCGATTCACCCGATGATCGCGCGGGAGGCGGAGGTCCGGCTGTTGCGCGGGAGCATCACGGCGTCGGTGGGCCAGGCCCGAACAGATTCGGATCTCC
>JBPCRH010000228.1:0-10188 GCA_050997075.1 Chthoniobacterales bacterium | reverse complement strand
CTCCCTGGTCTCTCCGATTGCGAAGCGCATTGGCGGCTCCATTTCGCGCACGGCGTTTTCCTTCACACGGTCGCGCATTCCGAAGTGCTCGCCTGCACTTCACGCGGGCGTTGCCGCCTCTCCGATCCGGAAGCGGTCCTGCGCCGGATCATCGATTTCTGCGCCGCCGGTCTGCGCCAGTCTGCCTAACGAACTCAAATCTATGCCAGTCGTCGAACCAGAACCTGTCGCGCGTCCCGCCGCCCCGCCGCGCGACGCCGAACTCCTGATCGATCTCAACGAGCAACCGCTCGAGGAGGAGAAAAAGACCCCGCTCTTCCGGCGGCCCGGCGTGGTCATCGGCACGGCCGCTCTCCTCGCGCTCGCGCTCCTCTACACGGCGACGATCTTCTTTCATAGCTTCACCCACGAGAGCACCGACGACGCGTTCATCGACGCGCACATCGTGAGCGTCGCGCCGAAAATCGCCGGGCGCGTTTCCGCGGTCCGGGTACGCGATAACGAGGAAGTAAAAAAGGGCGCCGTCCTGCTTGAGATCGACCCGGGTGATATCGCGGCAATGGTCGCGCAGCGGCAGGCCGCGCTCGAAGTCGCGAGGGCGCGACTCGAGAACGCGCAGATGACCGCGGAGCAGGCGGAAGCGCACGTGCGCACTTTGCTCGCGGCCTACGCGGCGGCGAAGGCAAGCACGGCCGCGACGGCGGCGGATACGACGAAGGCGCAAGGCGATCTCGCGCGCAATCGCGGGTTGATCGAGAGCGGCGCGATTTCGAAACAGGATTTCCAGCATTCCCAAGCCGATACGACCTCGTCGGAAGCGACCCTCCAGTCGAAGCAGAAACAACTCGAAGCCGCCGCGGCCTATGCCGACGAGGGAAAAAAACAGGTGGGTTCGGCGCGCGCGCAGGCGGGCGCGGCCAAGGCGGAAGTCGCGCAGGCCGAAGCGGAATTGCGCCAGGCAAAACTTCAGGAGTCTTACACCAAGATCACCGCGCCGGAAGCCGGGCGCGTGACCAATAAATCGGTCGAAGCCGGCAACTACATCCAGGTCGGCCAGCCGCTTTTTGCGATCGTGCCGCCGACCGTTTGGGTGACCGCGAACTTCAAGGAAACGCAGCTCGCTAAGATGCGCCCGGGGCAGCCGGCAACGGTGGAAGTCGATGCGTATCCGGCGCGCGCTTTGCGCGGTCACGTCGATAGCATTCAGGCGGGGAGCGGCGCGCGTTTTAGTCTCCTCCCGCCGGAGAACGCGACCGGAAATTTCGTCAAGGTGGTCCAGCGCGTGCCCGTAAAAATCGCGCTCGATGAACAGCCGGGCGTGCAGCAAGTGCTCGGCCCGGGAATGTCGGCCGTGCCCGACGTGAAGGTGAGCGGCGGCCTCGCGCCGTTGCTCAAGGTCGTGATCGGCAACGGGATCGCGCTCCTGGTTCTGCTTGGCGCGACGCTCTGGTGGCTCGGCCGCATTCGGACTCGTTAGGCGGGGTTGTGGCTGCGTCTTCGCCAGCAATAACGGCGGCTCCCACCTGGAAGCCGAGCTATAACCCGTGGCTCATCGCCGCGTCGGTTATGCTCGCGACGTTCATGGAGGTGCTCGACACCTCGGTCGCGAACGTTTCCCTCCCGCACATCGCCGGCAATCTCTCCGCGACGACGGATGAAGCGACCTGGGTGCTGACGAGTTATCTGGTGGCCAACGCCATCATTCTCCCGGCGACGAACTGGCTCGGGAATCTCTTCGGGCGAAAACGTTTTCTCGTGAGCTGTATCGTTCTTTTCACCGTTTCTTCCGCGCTCTGCGGCGCGGCCGGCAGCCTCGGATTCCTCGTCCTCGCGCGCGTCCTCCAAGGCGCGGCCGGCGGCGCACTTCAGCCGATCTCGCAGGCTGTGCTCCTCGAGAGTTTCCCGCCCGCGAAACGGGGCGCGGCCATGGCCGTCTTCGCCATGGGCGTGGTCGTGGCGCCGATCTTGGGGCCAACGTTAGGCGGCTGGATCACGGACAACTACAGTTGGCGCTGGGTTTTTTACATCAATCTCCCGATCGGCCTGCTCGCCGCGCTCATGGCCAACTCCTTCATCGAGGATCCGCCGTATCTGAAAAAGGTAAGCGCGAGCAACATCGATTATCTGGGCTTCGGCTTCCTCGCCATCTGGTTGGCGACGCTCCAATACGTCCTCGATAAATGCCAGGAACTCGACTGGCTGAGCTCGCACACGATCGCGTGGTGCGTCGTGATTTCCGTCCTCGCGCTCATCGCCTTCGTCGTGAGGGAACTAACCGCGCACCAGCCGCTGGTCGATCTCCGCGTCCTCAAAAATCGCAACCTCGCGGTCGGCTGCGTCCTCATCGGCGTCCTCGGCGCGCTGCTTTACGGGACGATCTCGGTGCTCCCGCTTTTCATGCAGAATCTGCTCCATTACACCGCGCTCGATGCCGGGCTCGCCTTGAGCCCGCGCGGGGTCGGCGCTTTTCTGGCCACGATCGTGGTCGGGCGGCTCGTTGGAAAAATTAACAACCGCATCCTGATCACGATCGGATTTCTCGGGCTCGCTTATTCCTCTTTCCTCTTCGGGAATATCAACCTGAGCATTGGGATGAGCAGCATCGTTTGGCCGACGATGCTCAGCGGCGTCGCGATCAGTTTCATCTTCGTGCCCCTCGCCACCTCGAGCATGGGCACGCTCGCGCCGGACCAGATCGGCAACGCCAGCGGCCTCTTCAATCTCATGCGCAACCTCGGCGGGAGCGTCGGCATCGCCGGGATCACGACCCTGGTCGCGCGCGGCGCGCAAGCGAACCAGGCGGCGTTCGTCGGGCACTTCTCGCAGTTCAATCCGATTTACCAGCAGAAGCTGGCCGCGATCCAGCAAGGGCTGGCCACGAGCGAAGGTCCGTGGCGCGCCGCGCATCAGGCGCCGCAGGTGCTTTACGGCATCCTCAGGCAGCAATCGTTGCTCGTGACTTACGCGCACAATTTCGAGCTCTTCGGCATGCTCTGTCTCGTCACGGTGCCGCTCGTTTTCTTTTTCAAGAAGGTGAACAAAGCCAAGGCGCCGATCGGCGCGCACTAAACTCGTTAGGCAAAATCTGCGAGCGCGGCGGCAACCGCGCCTCGCAGCTTATGCGGGCCGTCCCCGCCGAGTTCCGCGTCCACCCTTTCGAGCCGCCGAATCAAATCGAGCACCTCCCGTCGCGCCATCGGGCCGCCCGCGGCGGCGCAGAAATGCGTCCGGCACCCAAACGGTCGATCGGCGTAAATGCGGCACTTGCCGGTGGCGCGTTCGAGCATCGGGCAGGCCCCGCTGCCGTCGTCTTCCGGCAGTCTCTTCCGGCCACTCGCGCGCCAGGCCTGCGCCGCTAGGAGCGCTTCGCCCTTGGTCAGGTAAGGTGTCAAACCGGTGAGCTTGAACTGACAACATTCCGTCAGCCGCGTGCAGTTCCGCTCCACCGGCCGCGTCGCGAGCTCGGCATAAACCTGGCGCACTTCCGCGAGGGGGCGGGTTTGCTTTTGCAGGTCGTCGCGGGCCGTTCTCACTCCTCCCCGTCCTCGCGCCGCTGGCCGCGGTGGGCAAGCCCCTGAGTTGCGATTCTCGCCCGCGGGCCTATTGCTTTAGACCGAACCTATGACGAAAAAACTCCTGATTACCTCACTTAGCCTGCTCTGCGCTGGCTCCCTGCGCGCGCAATCCGAGCCGGGTCAATCGCCTGCCGCGGCGGGCGAAGCCAAACCGCCCACCGTGCACGACGCGGCCAAACCATCGACCGAGCAAAGCCCGCCGCCAATCGCGGCCACGCCGGCCGCCGTAGCCGACACTAGCGGCGAGCCGAAGATCGATAAAAATCCGCCGCCGCTCGATCCCAAGAACATGGATACCTCGGTCAAACCCGGCGATGATTTCTACAAATACGCCAACGGCAACTGGCTGAAGAACAACCCCGTCCCGCCGGAATATTCGCGCTGGGGCAGCTTCAACGAGCTCGTTGAAAAAAATAACGACGCGCTCCGCGAGATCGCGGAGAAAGCCTCCAGCCTCGCGGCGAAAGATGGCGGCGAATCGAAAATCGAAAAGGCCGCGGACTCCGAAGTGCAGAAGGTCGGCGACTTTTACGCCAGCGGGATGAATGAAGGCGAGATCGACAACGCCGGCGTGAAACCGCTCCAGGACGAGCTCGCGCGGATCGGCGCGGTCAAGGACAAGGACGGCCTCATCAAGGAGATCGCGCATCTGCACGGCGAAGGCATTGGCGCGTTTTTCGGGTTCACTTCCGGCCAGGACGACAAGAACAGCACGATGGTCATCGCCCAGGCCTATCAAGGCGGCCTCGGCCTTCCCGATCGCGACTACTACACGAAAGACGATGACGCTTCGAAGAAGCTCCGGGACGAATACGTCGCGCATGTAACCAAGGTCTTCACCCTCCTCGGCGACTCCGAAGCCGATGCCGCCGCCCATGCGAAGACGGTCATGAACATCGAGACCTCGCTCGCGAAACCGGCGCGCACCCGGGTCGAGCTGCGCGACCCGCAGAAGAACTACCACCAGATGTCTCAGGCCGAGGTCCACAAGCTTCTGCCGGACTTCACGTAGAACGAGTATTTCAAGGAACTCGCGCTCGCCGCGCCCGGCGCGATCAATGTCGGGCAGCCCGACTTCTTCAAGGCGGCCAACGACGTCTTCAAGACGGTCTCGCTCGATGACTGGAAGAGCTATCTGCGCTGGCACCTACTGCACAGCACCGCGCCGGCTCTTTCGAAGGACTTCGTCGACGCGAACTTTGATTTCTATCTCAAGACCCTGACCGGCGCGCAGAAACTAAAACCGCGCTGGAAGCGGGTCGTAGCTGCGACCGACAGCGAGATCGGCGCAGCCCTCGGCAAGCTCTATGTCGCCGATCATTTCCCGCCGGACGCCAAGAAGCGCGCCCTCGAGATGGTCGATAACCTGAAGACCGCCCTCTCCGACCGAATCAAGGCCGCGGATTGGATGGACGCGAAGACGAAAGCCGAGGCGCAGAAGAAGCTCGCCGCCTTTACGGTCAAGATTGGTTATCCCGATAAGTGGCGCGATTACTCGCTGCTCAAAATCGATCGCGGGCCCTACGTCATGAACGTGCTCCGCGGTGACACTTTTGAGACGAACCGTGAACTTAAGAAGATCGGTAAGCCGGTCGATCGCAGCGAGTGGGGGATGACTCCGCCGACGGTCAACGCCTACTACAATCCGAACATGAACGAGATTGTTTTCCCGGCGGGCATCTTGCAGCCGCCCTTCTTTAATCCAGACGCGGATGACGCCGTCAACTACGGTGGGATGGGCGCGGTCATCGGTCATGAAATGACCCACGGCTTCGACGACCAGGGCCGGCAATACGACCCGGTCGGTAACCTGCGCGATTGGTGGACGCCGACCTCAGCCACGAACTACGAGAAGCGTTCCAAGGCGATCGTCGCCCAATATGCGGCCTACGAGCCGCTCCCCGGTTTGCATATCAACGGCGAACTCACCCAAGGGGAGAACATCGCGGATAACGGCGGCCTCAAGATCGCCTACGCCGCGTTCAAAATAGCGCAGGCCAAGCACCCGGAGGATGCAGATAAGAAGATCGACGGCTTTACGCCTGATCAGCGTTTCTTCCTCGCCTGGGCGCAAATCTGGCGCGCCAATCAGCGCGACGAGGAACTAAAACTTCGGATCAACACCGACCCGCATTCCCCGGGACAGTTCCGCTGCAACGGGCCGCTCTCGAACATGCCGGAATTCCAGAAGGCGTTCGATCTCCCGGAGAGTTGCCCGATGGTGCGCCCGGCGGATAAGCGCACCGCCATCTGGTAGGACGCGTGTCCTTTATTCGTTAGGCTAAGGAAAGCCGCCGCTACGCCGGGGAACCCGCGCGGGCGGCGGCTTTTTCCTGCCCGCGTGTCGTCTCGGAGACGTCACCCGCGCGCGGCTCCTCGTTCCAGCTCTTCCAACCTTCGGTCAGCTCGAGCCAGCCCCAGCGGGCGAGGGCTTGGAGGATCAGACCGAAGTCCGTCGGCTTCAGCGTGAAACCGGGAATCAGGCAGCGCCGGCCACGGTTCTTTTTCCCGAGCAGCCCGAGCCGTCGCCGGCGCCGGGCGATCTGGGCGAAGCGCCGATTGTAAGCGCGAATGAGCAGAAAAAACGGGCGTGAGACCGCTTCCGAAAAAGGCGGCACGAGGAGCGCTTTCGCGCCCAGCTTGTAAGGCTGCGAAGCGATCCCGAGGTAGTAAAGACCAAGATCCATGATGAGCGCGAGACTCATGAGGTCGAACTCCCCGACGTACTCATACTTGTCGCGGTAAACGGCCTCGAACCAGGAGCGGTGACTCGCGCCGTAGACGCGGTTATGACGATCGATCCCTGACTCGAAGGACTCGCCGCGGCGCTCGGTGCCGATCAGCTCCGCCGCGCTGTAACTTGTAAAAGCGATCCAGTCCATTCCCGGGCTATAGAACGGATCGATAAAGGCGGCGGCATCACCGACGAGCACAAAACCATCACCGGCCAGGGTCGTGCTGTAATAGGAAAGGTTCTTCCGCCAGTGCACATCCTCCGGGACGTGAGTCGCGTCTGCGAGCATTTCGCGCCCGACCGGATGCGCGAGAAGAAAGTCCTTCAGGCGATCGCCGATCTTTCCTTCCTCCGGCCAATCGACGAGACGTTGATCGAAGACCACGCCGACACTGACGTCGCCGCCGCGCAAAGGGATCCACCAGCTCCACCAGCCATCGCCGACAAGGTGATTCGTCGCGGTGCCGCGAATCCCATAAACCGCTCCGGCAAACTCGGGATATTTTGCTGCCAAGTCCGGGCTATCCCAGTCCTTCACGCCTTTCCAGCGCGCCCAGGCGGCGGCGGTCGGGTGCTCCCGGTTCGTGACGAACCAGCCATTCTTGCGCGCGAGTATGGCCGCGACTCCGGAGGCATCGACAATCCAGCGCGCCCTAACCGTACGCAGGTTGTCGCCATCTCGTAGCCTGACTTGTTGCTCGCTCCCGGCCGAAAGCTGCACGTCGGTTACGATTGCGGGGCGCAGGACTTCCGCGCCCGCTAGCTGTGCGCGGCGTAAAACTTCTTCGTCAAAAGTCGCACGATCGAGTTGATAGGAAGGCAGTCGCACCTGATAGCGTCCACCCAGCTCACTCGCGTCCCCGAGATTCTCGACCTTATCATTCGAGAACCAGAACCGCAGACCCTGCTTCACGAGATGGCTTTCATTCAGATACTGCGTGAGACCGAGCACGCGTCCCATGAAATAAGTGCTGACCTCTACCGTCGCCTCGCCGACCCGACGGGAAAACTGCGCAGACTTCTCGACTATGAGCACACGGAGTCGTGGGTTCTGCTGGAGCAGTACCGTCGCGGTCGCGGCGCCGGACATGGAGCCGCCGATGACGATCACGTCGTAGCTCTGTTCCTGAGGCGAGAAAACCATTTCGGCTAGGCAGTCACAGGAGCCGCTCTCTCCGGCTGCGATGGCGTAAGCGTCAGCCGCGGCGAAAGGGGAAGGTAACGCTGCACGGCAACGAAGAAGTAAAAAAGCCACATCCGCCAGCGCACGGCAAAGCTCTGGGTGGCGTTACCGGCGAGAAGCGCATTCACCGCCGGAGCGAGCTGGAGGATCTCCGTCGGGTTCAGGAACACTTCCATGAATTCCTTCCCGCTATACCAGGCGTTCACAAAACGGAGATACAGCTTCATCACCGAGTTGATGCTCCGCTCGTAGCCCTTGAGTAACTTCCGTTTCCGCTCCGGATGCTTTAACACTTCGTCGAGCGTGTCGGCTGCTTTCTCCCCGGACATCACGGCCATGTAGACGCCGCTGCTGAACACCGGATCGATAAAACCAGCCGCGTCGCCCGCCAGAAGCCAGCGCTCGCCGTAGAGCCGGGTGTTACGATAGGAATAATCGCCGGCGGAATAGATGGGCGTGACCCGCTCGGAGTCCTTCATTCGCTCTAAAACGAGCGGTTGTTCCGCGAGGAATTTTTCCATGACTTCCTCCGGCGTGAGTTTTAGTGCGCGAAACTTCGCCGTGTCCATGACCAGGCCGATACTCATGCGCGTCGGGGTGAGCGGGATCATCCAGAACCAGCTATCCACCCCGCGCACCATCCGGATGAGGGTGCCGTCGATTCCCTCCGGGCGCGCGACGTTCTCGTAGTGAGCAAAGATCGAAAACTTCTGCAGATGATCGTAGGACTTTTTCAGTTGCAGTTGCTGTCCGAGCAAGGTCTGGCGGCCGCTGCAATCGATCAGGTAGCGCGCTTCGACCGGACCCGCGGAGGTCTCCAGTCGGACCCGGTCTTCACCTAACGAGATCTGCTGCACGGCCGTGCCCTCGCGCACCTCTGCGCCGCTCGCGCGGGAATTATTCAGGAGCAACTCGTCGAACTCCGAGCGCGTCACCTGATAGGCGCGCTCGTGCTGTGCGCGGAAGCCATCCTTGAAGTAGAATCGCGCTTCGCGCGAACCGCAGCCGGCGACGATTTCGCCCCCGTATTTCGGCATGAAACGGCGATCCATTTCCTCGCGCACCCCGAGCCGATCGAAGGTCGTGGTGCTGAAGGGCAGGAGCGATTCCCCAATATGAAAACGCGGAAATGTTTCCCGCTCGAGGACGACGACCCGACGCCCCGCGCGGGCGAGGATCGTGGCCGCGGTGCTCCCCGCCGGCCCGCCGCCGATGATGGCTACGTCGTAAAGTTCGTCGCTCATGCGCCGGTCATTTTAGCGCGATTCGCCGAGAAGGAAAACCGACCGATTCGCCGTTTGCTTTCGCGCCCCCGGTTCGCTAAATAACTTTCACTATGAGCGGAATCCGATTGCTTGTCGGCACGCGCAAAGGCGCGTTTATTTTGACCGCGGACGGCCGGCGGGAGAACTGGGAAGTGAGCGGCCCGCACTTTGCCGGGTGGGAGATTTATCACATGAAAGGTTCGCCGGTGAACCCGGACCGGATCTACGCCTCGCAATCGACCAGTTGGTTCGGGCAGTTAATCCAGCGCTCCGAGGATGGGGGCAAGACTTGGGAACCGGTCGGGAAAGACTTCGCTTACGAGGGCACGCCGGGGACGCATCAATGGTATGACGGCACCCAGCATCCGTGGGAATTCAAGCGCGTCTGGCATCTCGAGCCGTCCCTGACCGATCCCGAAACAGTGTATGCCGGGGTCGAGGATGCGGGGCTTTTCCGGAGCAGCGATGGCGCGCAGAGCTGGCAGGAACTGCCCGGGCTGCGCTCGGCCAAGGGCAAGCTCTGGCAACCCGGCGCCGGGGGGATGTGTTTGCACACCATCCTCCTCGATCCGAGCGACGCCGGGCGAATCTTCGTCGCCATCTCGGCCGCGGGAGCTTTCCGGAGCGACGACGGCGGCCAGACTTTTCGACCCATCAATCGCGGCCTGAAATCGCCCTATGAGCTTCCCGACCCCGACGCTGAGGTGGGCCACTGCGTCCATCGTCTGGCCATACATCGCTCAAGACCCGGCGTCCTTTACATGCAGAAACACTGGGACGTCATGCGGAGCGATAACGCGGGCGATCTCTGGACGGAAGTAAGTGACAACCTGCCCTCGGACTTCGGCTTTCCGATCGACGTCCACGCGCACGAGCCGGAGACCATCTATGTCGTGCCGATCAAGAGTGACTCGGAACATTTTCCGCCGGACGGAAAGCTGCGCGTCTATCGCAGCCGCACGGGGTGGGAATCAATGGGAAGCGCTAACCAAAGGTCTGCCGCAGAGTGACTGTTATGTGAATGTCCTGCGCGATGCGATGTCGGTCGATTCGCTCGATGAGTGCGGCGTTTATTTCGGCACTACCGGCGGACAGGTCTATGCCTCCGCTGATGGGGGCGACACTTGGAAAGCGATCGTGCGCGATCTGCCCGCGGTGCTTTCGGTAGAGGCGCAAACTCTCGCATGATTCGGGTCGTTCTCCCTGCCCATCTGCGCACGCTCGCCGGGGTTTCGGATGAAGTGTTGCTGGAGGAAAAGGGGGAAGTCACAACGAAGGCGATCCTTGATGAATTGGAGGAACGTTATCCGGTGCTGCGGGGCACCATTCGCGATCCGGCTACCGGGAAGCGGCGGTCACTCGTTAGGTTCTTCGCTTGCGGAGAAGATGTATCGCATGAGTCAACTGATGCATTTCTGCCAACAGCGATCG
>JBPCRH010000190.1:0-4855 GCA_050997075.1 Chthoniobacterales bacterium | reverse complement strand
GTCGGGAAACGCCCATCGAAATTATCCTGCTCCGGGACGACGTCGAACTTGAAGCCGAGCCGATCGAGGAGCGGCTTGATGATGACGCTGCCGGTCCCGTGGATCGGGGTGAAGACGATGCGGAGCGCGTGCTGCGCGCGCACGAGTTCCGGATCGAGGACGAGCGTCTCGAGGCGCGCGAGATAGGCCTGGTCGACTTCGCGATTGAGCGTGGTCACGCTGCCCCTCTTTTCGTTAGGCGCGGTCGTCTCCGCCGCGTTCACTTTCGCGATGATCCCGCTGGCGTGCGGCTCGACCACCTGCGCCCCGTCGCTGAAGTAAACCTTGTAGCCGTTGTCGTGCGCCGGGTTATGGCTCGCGGTGATGACCACGCCGGCGCTCGCGTTCAGGTAGCGCACGGCGAAAGAGAGTTCCGGCGTCGAACGCGGCCCGTCGAAGACGCAGGCGTCGCAGCCGTTTTTGGCCGCGACATCCGCCGCCAGCCGGGTGAATTCACGCGAGAAAAAAAGCGTGTCATGCGCGATCACGAGCCGCGGTAAACCCTCGATTTTCTCGCGCGCGAACCACTCGTGGAGGTAATCAACGAGGCCCTTGGTGGCGCGGCCGACACTCTCGAAGTTCATCGCATTCGTCCCCACGCAGGGGAACTGCGGCCGCCCGAGGTCGTTAGGCTGGCCGCGCTCGGCCTGAGTGACGATCTTCCCGATGGTGCGCCCGCGGATGCCGCCGGTGCCAAAGGCGAGGGTGCGATAAAAACGGTCGTTGAGTTCGTCCCATTCCCCGGCGGCGATCAGTTCCGCGACCGACTGCTGCGCGACCGGCGAAGTCGCCGCGGCGAGGGTGGCGCGCAGGTTTCGTGCACTGGCTTCCAAGAGTTTACCGGCCCCGACAGCCTGCGCGATGTCCGCTTCCATATCTCCCATGTGCGGCACTTTTCCGGCCTCGGCCGCGAATGCAAGCGCGCGCCGCTTACCGCCCGTCGGACTGCCGGGAAAAGGGACGCTTCGCCCCGCCACCTAGGGATGCGAGCCAGCCCCGGTGGGCGATCATGAGTTCGTCTTTGCCGTTACGATCCACGATGCGCACCGTGATCGGGTCACCCGGTCGCGGCACGAGCCGGAGCGTCGATGGCGGACTGAAAAGCGGCCGGATGCTGAGCTGGTGCCGGCGCGGCGTGACGTAAACCGTGAGCGATTCGCCCGCCGCCACGCGGGCAATTTGGTTGCCGTCGAGGTAGAGATTGAGGCCCGAGACCGACACACCTTTTTCGCGTACGACTGTGATCGGACAATTGCGCCGGCTGGAAGGCTTGAGCAGCGCGGATTCGTAGCGGCGATCGGAGGGAACCGTGGACCGGGAGGTGCGCCGCGCATGGCTCGCGCAACTCATGAGCGAGAGGGCCACGCCGAGGACGAACAGTTTTTTCAGGTGCGCTTTGCTTCGGATTTCCATGATTGTGCTTTGCCTTGGGCGAGCCATTCGATCGAGGTGGCAAGACGCTGCCGGCGCGTCTCCGGCCGCTTCGCTTCGGTCACCCAGGCGATGTATTCCCGCCGTTTCCCCGGCGGAAAATCATCGAAGGTCTTCCGCGCCGCCGCATTCTTCGCGAGCGCCGCGGCAAAATCCTCGGGCAACGGAATGGGCGGACGGGTCTTGCGCGGGCGGCCACCCTCGACCCCCTCGTCGTTCAACTCGGCGGCTTTGCGCACATAGTCGATGAGGATTTTTTCATCCGGCAAATCGGTGACATCGGTGAGCCGGCCGAACTGACCCATCGCTTCTTTCTTCCCGTTTTCGCTCTCGCGGTCGAAGAGGAGCGCGTCTTTCCAAAAACCGAAAACGCAATGCTCCTTGAAAGCGGCCATCCCGGCGATGTTGCCCTTGTAAACGAAGTGCGGGAAACCCCACTTGATCGTCTCCTCGACCGCGGGACAACCGGCATGCACGACCTTGCGCAGGCGGCGCAGGATCGGCTTCGCGAAGGGGGCGGCCTCGGCAATGTAGGTGTCGACTTTAGGGTCTCTCTTCGGCATGACACGCGCGGTGCAGCTGTCGTTAGGCTGATAAGGCTAGGGACCTTCGCGCCTTCGGGCAAGCAAAAGTATGCGCGGTCCTCCTCGTTGTCATCCTGAGCCTGGCGCAGGATCGCTGACTTTTCCCCGCAGGCCTGGCTTCCGGAAAGAGTCAGAGATTCTTCGCTTCGCTCAAAATGACAACAGTGGGTGGAAAAGCGTGGCCGGCGTGACGTCAACCCGGCCGTTCACCCTTCGTGAGGCGCAAGGTAAAGCGGTTGTTCGGCGTTTCCCACAGACGCAGCCGTACTAGTTGCCCGGCGAGCCGCTCGTCGAACTTCGGCCAAAGCGCGCGGACGATATTTTCCCCGGTTGAAGGCGTCGCCTGAAACTCGGTCGTCTCGAGATCGAGGTGCCGATCCTGCCAGGGCGCGAGCGCGGCCGCGACGCCGTCGCGGAGATCGAGAAAATTATAGAGCGTGCCGCTTCGCGCGTCGTAGGTGCCGCCGATCGTCGCCTCCGTGAGATAGCGGTGGCCGTGGCCGCGGGGATTATTGCACTTGCCGTAGAGCGCAAGGTTTAGTGCTTCGGAAAGTTCCCTGGCGTGCAGCCGATGCGCTGCATTGAAGGGCTGTTGCAGGCCGAGGAAATATTTCGCGCCGGTCCAGTATTCGGCGAAGAAATCCTCGCGCTCGTGCAGCCGCACGCTTGCGATCGGGAACTCGGCCGCGACTCGTTCGTGCAGGTACTGCGCGAGGCTCTCGGTGGTCATCGGCCGATTCGTTAGGCCGGGAACTTCCCGGTTCAGGTTCTTGTGATCGAGCTCGGCCTGAATCGCGGCGAGGAACGGCGCCAGCCCCGCACCCGGCGACTCGCGAAAAGTAAAACGCGCGCGGTAATGATGCCCATGACCAAAGGGCGAAGCGGCCACGCCGAAGAGCCGCTCGTTTTCCGCCGGGCTGAGGTGCGGCGACATCGTCTGGCGCGCGGCCGAAAATTCCAGCCAATGGTTCTCCTCGACCGTTCCATCGGCGTAATAAGTCGCGCTCCGTTCCGGCGCTTCCTGCAAATGGCAGGCGCTCAGCTCGGCGTGAAGATCGCCAAAAAGCGGCGCCACTTCGCGAAAGAGCTGCCGAGCCACGTTCTCCGCCGTCGGAGGGATTTCAGCGAAGGTCGGGTGGTCTTCGTTCAGAAACTTGTGATCGAAACGCGCGTGTAGCACTTCCTCCACCCGACGTTTGATCTCGCTGATGTTCACGAGCATGCCGTTCGCCGGATCGACCGTGCCGGTGAGGACAAACCAAGCGACGTAGTTCCGGCCGGTCCCGTAGCGCGCGCTCGTCTCGCGGCCGAAAGCGGCGCGATTTTCCGCCTCGCTCCAAACCGGCACGCGGAGTCGCCGCGAGGCGGAAAACTCGAGGCGTTTGCTGACGGTCAGCAACATCGCGCGGCGCCGCTTATTGACTGAGCAGGGCAAGAAATTCGCTGCGGGTGCGCGCGTCTTCCTTGAAAACTCCGCGCAGGCACGAGGTCTTCATCACCGAGTTTTGCTTCTCCACCCCGCGCATCATCATGCAGAGGTGCTTGGCCTCGATGACCACGGCGACGCCGGTGGGATGAAGCGCGTCCATCAGGGCATCGCCGATTTGGGTGGTGAGCCGTTCCTGGATCTGAAGCCGACGGGCAAAGAAGTCGACGACGCGCGCGACTTTGGAGAGGCCGATGACTTTGCCATCCGGGATGTAGGCGACGTGCGCCTTGCCGATAAATGGCAGGAGATGATGCTCGCACATCGAGTAAAGCTCGATGTCTTGCACCATCACGATTTCGCTCGCGTCGGATTCGAAGATGGCGTCGTTGACCACCTCGTCGATAGTTTGCCGATAACCCTGAGTCAGAAACTCAAAAGAACGCGCCGCGCGGCCGGGAGTCTTCGCGAGACCTTCGCGACCGCGATCTTCTCCGACGGCGTCGAGCAGTTCCCCGAAGACATGCTCCATTTTTTTGAGTCGCTGCTCCGGAACGCGATTTTCTTCTCTCGTGAGGCGCTGGGAGATGTCGAAGTCGTTGTCGGGCACGCCGGGAGTTTAGCTGCCCGGGCGCTCGAGGACAAATCGGTCGGTCGTCCGGCTCTAAAAGGAGCCGCCCAGCCGCCCGATCGCGTCGAGCTTCTCCGGGTCCACGCGTCCCTCGCCATCGAGTACGCGATCCTGCACGTGGATGAGCAGGATCGTGCCGAAGACCACGTTCCCGGCGAGTGCGCCTTCGCCGATGCGCACAATCTGATGCAGCCGGCACTCAAAGCTGACCGCCGCCTCCGCCACCCGCGGCGGTTTTACCTTCTCGGAAGCGAGCGGCGTGACTCCGGCGACCGGAAACTCGCTCTCGCCATATGGCAGCGTACCCGACGATCGGTTCATCGCTTCACGCAGGTCGTAGGAGACCGCGTTGACGACGAATTCCGGGACGGCTTCGATATTGCGAATTGTGTCCTTCTTTTCCCCGTGCCGATCGTTCGCCACGGAAAAGAGCAGCGTCGGTGGATGCGAGGTGACGCCTTGGAAAAAGCTGAACGGAGCGAGATTCGTCACGCCGTTCGCGCTGATGCTGGAGACCCAGGCGATCGGCCGCGGCGTGATCGTGCTGATCATCCACTGATAGAGATCGCGGAGTTTGGTTTCTGCCGGGTCAATGCGCATAAGTTATCGGTCATCCCGAGCGGATCCCGCGGAAGCGGGAGCAGCTGAGGGATCCCGCTGAACTTCTGAGAAGATTTCGCGCACGAGCTTCACGCCGGCTCCACGGGATCCCTCGACTCCGCTGCACTCCGCTCGGGATGACAA
>JBPCRH010000131.1:0-2781 GCA_050997075.1 Chthoniobacterales bacterium | reverse complement strand
GAGTCGTCTCCTGCGCGACCGCAGGGAGCGCTTGGAAACGCGCGAAGTTGTAGGTCTGCCGCTGCCGCACCAGTCCGGTGACTTCGAGCCGCCAGTGCGCCGGGTCGACTTGGGGATCGATCACGTTTTTGGTGACGCAGTAAAACTTGTCGGTCGGCGTGATTCCCTGGACCTCCGCGCCTTTATATTGCGTGCCGTCGTAACTAAAGCTCGCGACTTGGAAGAGCTGGCGCAGCACCGCAGCGCCCCCGCCCGCCGCGAGCAACCCGAGACCGCCGAGCACCAAAGCGCGCCGTCCGATCGCCGGCGAATATACGAGTCCGTTAGGCGAGGCCGGTGGGCGCGTGGGAGACCAAAAGCCGAGAACGAGCGTGCGTTCGAAAACGAGGAAGGAAAGCGCGAGCCCGAGGCAGGTGATGAGCGTGGCCGTGCGGATCGGGAAGCCCGCGTAACTCGTGCCCAACTGCGGCCAAAGCAGCGCGATCGACACCACGAGCGGCAGCAAAAAATAAATGCCTAACGAAAAGCGGAGCGATCTTTTAGTGCCCCCGTAAAACCAGCCCCCGAGCGCGCCGACCACGATCTGCCCGATGATCACCGAGCTCACCCCGAGTTCCTTCAGGTGCGTGTAACCGCCCACGCGACCCATGACCGCAAGAAACGGCCCGGGTGGAATAAAAACCGAAAGCCGATCGCCCAGGATCACCAAGGGTGTCGCCACGTTCAGCGAGGCAAGCAGGAGCATGACAAAAGTCATGACCACGCCCGCAACCGCCCCTGCCAGCAGACCCGCCCGCGTTTTTTGCCCGGCACTCAGCTCGTTCATCGAAGGAAGAGAGAGCATGGTTTGAATTATTCCTCCTCTCGTTAGGCTGTAGACGTTTCGCTCTGCGAAACGCGGGTGTGCGCCCCGCCGGCAGAACGCGCGTCCGGCAAGTGAGACCGAGCCCGCGTTTCGCAGAGCGAAACGTCTACAACCGTTCAGTCGCGACGCGGAAAAGGGTCGCGAGAATGCGCGACCCAGCGAGGAACGTCCCGCGCAGACTTCCCAAGACCTTCGATTCCCCCCCGGTCCGGCAACGATGATCGACCGGCAGCTCGAGAATCCGCAGCCCGGCGCGGGCCGCGCGCATCTGCATCTCCAGGTTCCAACCGTACGTTTCCTCGCGCATCCCGAGTCGTGCGAGCGCGTCGAGCCGAATCGCGCGAAACGGGCACATGTCCGTGTAGCTCACCCCATAGATCAGCCGAAGCAGTAAACCCGCGACGCGTCCGGCGACGACCTGCTGGAAATTCATACTCCCCGGCTCGCGTTTGCCGCGCGTCCGCGAGCCGATCACGAAATCAAAAGTGCCCTCGGCGATTGGCCTAACGAGTCGTTCCATGAACTCCGGGCAATCGCTCCCGTCGCCATCGAGAAAGACCACGATGTCCGTCGCCGGCGCCACCGCCGCCACCCCGGCGGCGCAGGCGCGCCCATAGCCGCGCGGCGCGTTGACCACCCGCGCGCCGGCCGCGCCAGCGCGTTCCGCGGTGCGGTCGGTGCTGCCGTTATCGACCACGATGATCTCGTTAGGCAAACCGGTCGCGGCGCAGGCGCGAACGACCTCGGCGATCGGTTCCTCCTCGTTCAACGCCGGGATAACGACCGCAATCAGAGGACCAGCCATGCGAGGGAAAAGTAAAAGCTGAGCGCAAAAAAATCCGTGACCGCGAGCGTGACCGGCCCGGCCGCGATCTTCGGGTCGAGTTGGAAGCGATGAAGCAGCGCCGGGACGACGAAGCCGAACAAGCTCGCGGCAAAAAGCGAAACGAGAATGCTCGTCGCAATCACGAGCGCGGCCGCCGCGTCGCGTTGCCAGGACCAGACAATCGCGCCCACGAGCACCCCGCAGGCAAGCCCGAGGAACAGCGCCGTACCCGCCTCGCGCTGCAGATTTTTCCAGATCCAGGCCCGGCTCGGTCGCGCGGAGCGCAGGGCCTGAATCGTCACCGTCATCGATTGCATGCTCACGCTTTCGTTCAGGCCGAGGACCATGGTGAGGAAAAACGCGATCACCAGGCTCTGCGCGAGCGTGGCCGCAAACGCGCCAGCGAGGAGCGCGCAGGCGGTGCCAGCGCTGACGGTGGCAAGGAGCCAGGGAAAACGAAAACGAAACGCGCGCCAGGGCGAGGCGCCGCGGAGTTGCGCGAGATGGAAGCCGAGCGCCTCGAACACGGCGTCGTTTGGCGAGCCGACGGTGGAGTTTTCCTGGAGCATTTCTTCCGCAAACAAACTGACGTCCACGACGCCGACGACGCGCCTTTTTTCATCGACTACCGGGAAGGCGAAGAACTTGTAGAGCACGAAAAATTCGCACGCCTCGAGGACGGTCGCGGTCGCCGGAATCGTGATCACGCGCCGGACCATGATTTCGTGCAGCGACGTCTCGAGCGGCGCGGTGAGCAGGCGGCGGGTCGGGAGGACGCCGACGAGCCGCTCCTCGCGATCGACCGCGCAGAAGTCAATCACGCGCTCGCCCACGCCTTCGCGGCGAATCCGCGCGAGCGCATCGGCCACGCTTGCCTCGGCATCGAGGAGCGGGAAATCCTTGCGGGCGTGACTCACGACGAGCGATTGAAAATCCGGGCTCGCGATCGGGACGCTCATTCCTTCGCTTTCACGCGATTGACGATGTTGTTGCTGCGCACATCCTGAACCAAACCTTCCTGACGATCCTCGCCGCTAAAACTTTGAGCGCAGCGGTTCAGTCTCTTCACTTAATATCTTCATGTATTCCC